>NZ_SMKU01000014.1 GCF_004349215.1 Actinomadura rubrisoli
CACCCCGCAGACCCCAGGCAGACGAACTCCCCCGGCGCCGTCCAGCGATCGAACTGGCCACCCGCCTGCACGGGACATCGGTAGAGCGGCCCGCCGAAACAGGCGCCGTCGCGACCCACCTGGCAGAACTCGCCCCGCACCTGTCGCCCTCCGAACGGCGACTCCTGGCGCACGCGGTAGAGACGGGCACCGCGATCTGCATCGACTACATCAACGGGGAGGGAAACCCGTCCACCCGCGTCATCGAGAAGATCCGCCTCGACGCCCCCTTCCTCATCGCCTGGTGCCGCCTGCGCGTCGCCGAAAGAATCTTCCACACATCCCGCATCCAAGCCGTAGCCCCACCCTCCCTCATGCCCTAGGGCAGGCCGGGGCCGGTTGCGCCGATGGCCTTCTGCGGGGGTTCGGCATTCACATTGAAAAGCGCCTCTCTTGATTCGCTGGAATGAAAGAGAACGCCTGGGTTAGCATCCCGGGATTGTGGAACTCGCGAGACGATCTCTGCGATGGCGCAGGCGTTCTGGTACGCGTCTGCGCCGCCTGCTGGTCGTCGCGGTCTTCCTCGCCTACGGGTCGCCGTGTGTGCCGCTGGGGCACTGCCACGGCGACCATGCCGTCTCCAGCGCCGCGGAGTCGCTGAGATCTGCCCCTATTTCGCAGGTCAAGGCTCCCTCGCCGGAGATGGCGACCAGTGCCGAGCCCTGTCATGAGGCCCCGCCGGAAGCGGCGATCCCTGACTCCCAGGTGACGGGGCTGCCCGTGTACGTCCCCTTGTCCACGGCGGACGCGCTCGTCGTGCCCGCGGCGACGAGCCTCGCCGGTGGGCCGCTGCAATTGCCAGGAGAGGCGTTATACGGCCTGGGCCTGGCGGGGTACCGCACCGGTGCCGCCGCCTTGGCCGTGCTCTGCATTTTCCGAACCTGATCAGTCGCGCGCCATGCCGGCGCGGAAACACGCCCCCCGCCACGTTTCACGACTGATAAGGATCGTCACCCATGAAGACGGCACGCCGTATCCGCATGCCGGAAATCCTGGACGTCATCGGGCGCACGCCCGTGGTACGCCTTCGCAACCTCACGACCCCCGATGAAGCGCAACTGATCGCCAAACTCGAGAACGCCAATCCCGCGGGCAGCCTCAAGGACCGTCCCGCCTGGCACATCATCGAGCACGCCGAACGCACCGGACGGCTCCGCCCGGGCGGAACGATCATCGAGTCGTCGTCGGGGAACTTCTCCATCGCGCTGGCGATGATCGGCGCGTCCCGCGGCTACCGGGTGGTGGCCGTGGTCGACCCCAAGCTCACCGCCACCAACCGCGGCCTGCTGGAGGCGTTCGGCGCGGAGATCATCGTCGTGGACGAGCCCGACGACTCCGGCTCCTTCCACAAGACCCGGATCGAGCTCGCCAACCGGCTCCACCGGCAGACGCCCGGCTCGTTCCGTCCCGACCAGTGCTTCAACCCGCTCAACGGCCAGGCGCACTACCGCACCACCGCCCGCGAGCTGCTCGCCCAGACCCGCCACCTGGCGGCGGTCGTGTGCACCGTCTCCACCGGCGGCCAGCTCGGCGGCATCGCCCGCGCCGTCAAGGAACGCGCACCGCACGTCAAGGTCATCGGCGTCGACGTGCACGGTTCCACGGTGTTCGGCGGCCGGCCCCACGCCTATCTGACCCCCGGCGTAGGGCTGAGCTGGACGCCGGCGAACCTGGCGGACCTGTCGCTGGTGGACGAGGTGTACATGGTCACCGACCAGGACGCCTTCCGCGCCTGCCGCACCCTCGTGCGCTCCGAAGGGCTGCTCGCCGGGGTCTCGACCGGCGCGGCCCTCACCGTCGCGCTCACCGAGGCCATGCAGGGCAAACCCCGGCAGCAGGTGGCCTTCCTCGCCGCCGACCGCGGGGAACGGTACCTGGCCACCGCCTTCAACGACGACTGGCTGAAGGACCACGGCCTCACCACCGCCGCCGACCCCGAGGGCCTGCGGCGACGCGCGCGGCAGCTCGTCCCGCACTCGACCCGGCCGGCCGACGAATGCGCGAACCACCTGCCCGACCTGGCCGCCGAACTCGGCTCGCCCACCTTCGTGCTGGCCCGCTCCGAGTGGAGATGAGGTGATGCTGACGCTCCTGCGCGAACGCGCGTTCCGGCGCCTTTGGCTGAGCTACTCCGCCTCCGCCGCGGCGACCGGAATGATGCCGACCGCCTTGACACTGGCCGTCCTGGACGGCCCGCACGGCCTGTCCGCGCTCGGCCTGGTCCTCGGCGCGCGGACGCTGGGCTTCGTCCTGGGCTCCCTGCCCGGCGGGGTCATCGCCGACCGCTACCCGCGCGCGCTCGTCCTGACCGTCTCCAGCGCGGTCCGCGGCGGCGCGACGGCGGTGGTAGGGCTCGCCGCCGGCCTGCCCCTCCTGGCCGTCTGCGTCGCGATCGGCTGCGCGGGCGCGGGCGAGGGCACCTTCCGCAGCGCCTACCAGGCCCTCGTCGCCGAACTCGTCGGCGAGGACCGGCTCCAGGAGGCCAACGCCGCCACCACCCTCAGCCTCCGGATCTGGCTGGTCGGCGGCCCCACCGCCGCGGTGGCCCTCTACGCCGGGTTCGGCCGGGGCCTCAGCCTCACCGCCGCGGCCGCGTTGTGGCTGGTCTCCGCACTGCTCGCCGGCACCGTCCCCGCGAAGAACCCGTCCGCGCCACGATCGGAGGCGGGCACCACCATGTTGACCGAGTTCCGGCAGGGCCTGGACGAGGCGCGCCGGCACCGCTGGTTCCTCGCCGGACTCGGCGCCCTGGTCGCCTGGCTCGCCCTCGGCGAGGCGGCCAAGTACGTGATGCTGCCCGTGGTGAGCCGGGACAGGTTCGGCTCTACCGCGCTCATCGGCCTGGCCCTCGGCGCCTACTCGGCCGGAGCGATCGCGGGCGCCGTGCTGATGAGCCGATGGAGACCCCGCCGCGTCGGCGTCCCCGCCATGATCATGCTCGGGAGCTACGGCCTGGTCCCGCTGTCGTTGGCCTACGCGTCCCAGAGCTGGATCGTCATCGCCGCCTGCGCCATCGGCGGGGTGGGGATCGAGGTCTTCAACATCCCCTGGTTCACCGCGATCCAGCGCGAGGTCCCCGCCCGCCTCCAGGCCCGGATCTCGTCCCTGGACTTCCTGGTCTCCTACGGGATGAGCCCCGTCGGCTTCGCCCTCATCCCGCCCATGGTCGAGGCCGCCGGCGCCCGAATCGTCCTCACCACCGCCGGGCTCCTGGTCATGGGCAGCGCCCTCGCGACCCTGCTCGTCCCGGGCATGACAGGCTTCAGCGATCCGCGCTCCAGAGAACACGACCTGATCGAAGCCACGAGATAGCTACCGGTCACGAGATCCGATCCTGGCCGTGACATTTGTTCGGTGCCAGACGGGTGCGCGGCGGTCCGCAAGGGGCGAACCCATGGATTACCCCACGCGTTAATGCGGCAAGGGACGGCTGCTGCCGCTCGGGACGGCAGCAGCCGTCGGGGGCGGCCAGGCCACGGAGGATCCTGCACGTGGTGAAGATTTCACGCCGCGATGGCGGTCAATGCCGCGCGGTTGGGCGCGCACGGTGGTGGATGAGGCTGTGCGGCGCGACACCGTGTGCGCCCTGGCGTAGATTCTGCGTGAGCGGTACCTGACAGCCGAGGCATTGGGTGGGTGCGTGGACCAGTCGAGACCGCCGGATCCCTCGCGGATGAGTAACGAGCTCAGCGGGAGCCAGGTGATCGGCACTGCCGTGCAGGCGGGCTCGATCGGCACGCTGAACCTGTCGGCGCACGCGCCCCCGCCGGTCCTGGTCCCGCGCCAGTTGCCTGCCGCGCTGCCGGGGTTCGTGAATCGCGCTGACGAGATGGCCCAGCTGGACGAGTTGCTCGCCGAGCTGAACGCCGGGCCCCGCGTGGTCGTGGTGAGCGGCCTGGGCGGTGTGGGCAAGACCGGCCTCGGGGTGCACTGGGCGGCGCGGGCGGGAAGCCGGTTCGAGGGCGGGCATCTGTACGCCGATCTCGGCGCGCGGCGTCATGGCGGCGGGGTGGAGGTCGGCGACGTGCTGGCGGACTTCCTGCGCGCTCTCGGGGTGGGCGACGAGTGGATCCCGGCGGGGTTGGCCGAGCGCGGTTCCCTCTACCGGTCGGTGGTGGCCGACAGGAAGATCTTCGTGCTTCTCGACAACGTCGATCAGCCCGCCCAGGTGATCCCGCTGGTGCCCGGGTCGCCGGGGAGCGTGGTGATCGTGACGAGCCGCCGCAGGCTGACGGGGCTCCTGGTTTCGGGGGCCAGGCCGGTGCACCTCGAACCGCTGGACACCGGGGACGGTGTCCGGCTCATCGGCGAGATGCTCAGCGACGGCCGGGTGGACGACGAGCCCGAGGCCGCCGCCGAGCTGGTCCGGCTGTGCGGCGGGTTGCCCATCGCGCTGCGCGTGTGCGCCGCTCGTCTGGCGGGCCGCCGGGTGGGTCTCGCCGGGTTCTCGGCGGAGCTGGCCGACGAGCGGCGGCGGATGACGCGCCTCGCCGTCGAGGGGGTGTCCAGCGTGAGCGCCGTCTTCGACGCCGCCTACGCCGATCTGCCGGAGGAGGCCGCCGCGTTGTATCGCGGGCTCGGCGCGCATCCTGGGCCGGAGTTCTCGCTGGAGGCCATGGCCGTCGCCGGCGGCGTTGGCCGCGACGAGGCGGCCCGGCTGGCCGAGACGCTGCTGGAGGCCGTCCTTCTGGAGGAACTCGGCGACGGCCGGTATCGCTTCCACGACCTGGTGCGCCTGCATGCGCGCGAGCGTGCGGAGGCCGGCGGTGAGCATCTGGACGTCCGGCGCCGGATCGTCGAGTGGTATCTGGGCCGGGCGCGTGCGGCCGATCAGGCGGTCCTGGGCGGTCGGCTGCGCCTGGCCGAGGTGACCGTGGACGATGAGGCTTTCGCCGGATCTGCGGCGGCCATCGAATGGCTGGACCTGGAGCGGATCAATCTGGTCGCGGCCGTGCGCGCGGCGGCGGAGCACCGGTGGGACGATCTCGTGTGGTGGTTCGGCGAGGCTCTGTGGGCGCTCTATGACAACCGTGCGCACCATGCGGACGAACTTGAGGTGGCACGCCTCGCGGCCAGGGCGGCCCGCGACCTCGGCGACGCGCCGGCGCGGACACGGATGCTCAATCAGGTGGTGCGGGCCCTGCTGCGCGCCGGTGACCTGGACGCCGCCGCGGCGGAGCTGCCCGGAGCCCTGGAAGCCGCGGCCCGGTGCGGGCACCGGCGGGTGGAGTCGGCCGTTCTGGAGTCGGCCGGGCTCGTCCGGCAGCGTCAAGGTGATCACGAGGGCGCCATCGAGCTCTTCCGGCGGTCACAGGCGATCAACGCCGAGATGGACAATCCGCGCGGCGTGGCATTGCAGGCTTATCACCTGGCGGGCGTCCTCATCGAGGCCGGACGGTACGCCGAGGCGGTCGCGGAGCTGGGCCGGGCAATGCCGATCATGGTGACGATCCAGGATCGGCTGAGCCAGGGCAAGATCGGCGTCCGGCTCGGCGACGCCTACCTCCGCCTGGGGCGCCGCCCGGAGGCGCGGGCGGCCCTCCACACCGCCGTGCAGATCATGGAAGCGCTGCACATGCCGCTGCGCGAGGCGCGAGCCCTGGAGCTGCTCGCCGACGCGACCGAGGACGAGGACGCGGACAGCGCGGAGAGGTACCGGCGGCGTGCCCGCTCGCTCCGGGCCGCCGTCGACACCACCGGTACCTAAACCTCAAAACCGACGGGGGGGGGGTTACTTCGACGTGCCTTTTGTCAGGTCCGGCCGCGACCAGTGTCCGGCCTTCCACGGGATGGCCGGAGAGCAGGCGAAGGTAGGCCGTCGACGCGCAGACCGCGACCTCGGCTCCACGCGCCTCCAGGCGACGGCCGTCCCTCATGGTGAGGAGCGTGCGGCCCTCGCCGGCGGCCGCCGCGGTGAGGACGGCCCCCGGGAAGCGGGCGAACACCTGCTCGGACCACGCTTCGGGATCGGCGGGTGGTTCCCGGCGGACGAAGATCGCGGCACTTTCCAGCAGGCGCCGGTCCACCTCTCGTTCGTCGACCAGAAGGTGGGGGTCGGGAAGATCGTCGTGGTCCAGGACGGCCGGGCGCCGCTCCAGTTCGATCACGTCGGCGTCGATCCGCCCTTCGATCAGCAGAGCGGAGACCTCGCGCCCGATCGGCCGGGGGAGGGGAACCGGGCGGGCGCGTGGTGCGATCGGTGGCGGGTCCAGGTCCATGAGCTCGTACAGGCGCGCTCTGAGGTTGCCCGCCGCACGGCCGCGCATCCCCAGCGCCTCGTGCGCGATCGGGGTGGTCCTCATTCCGTCGAGTTGCCGGCGCAGGCCGCGTCCGGGGTCGAGCCGGGGATGTGAGCGCCCGAACGCGGCCAGTGCCGATTCGGGGTCCAGCTCGGCGCCGCCGTAGGCGGCCAGCGCCGTCGGCTGCTCCAGCGCCGCCCCGTAATAGGTCACCGACCCATGATCGCCGACGACCCAGTCGGCGGCCACGAGTGCGGCGCGCCAGCCCTCCTCGGGCGGGATGAGCATCAGGCCGGCGTTGAGGGCCTCCGCCAGCCAGCCCTCGATCCGGTGCCGGCCGTGCCGCGCCGCGACGTTCGGATGCATGATCAACGCCGTCCGGTAGTGGTCGACCGGGAGCTCGGCGACCCACCGGGCGGGCAGGTCCGGATACCTTCCGAGGAGCGAGTGCGGGCCCCAGGTCGAGGTCAGGACCACCAGCCCCTGCCCGGGCCTGACGCCCAGCGCCCGCCGGTACTCGTCGCGGAGCGGGAGGCTGTCCACCATGCGGTCGAAACTGGGGTCGCCCGTGACGACCGCGTGCTCGGCGGCGGGCGGGCACGCCCGCCGCAGCCGTTCGAGCTGCTCCTCGTGAGACAGGGCGATGAGGGCGGGAACGACCCTTCCCCGGTGTATCAGCTGCCTGGCCGCCAGGCCCGAGGCCACGCCCGGCTGCCCGGTGGACTCCACGACCAGGCGATTGTGGCCCACGCCGTGGGGGAAGACGGCGACCGGTGCCCGCAACCGGTGCAGCTCGCCGTTGGCCGAGGCCGAGATCGCCAGGTCGAAACGCGTCCGGACGGCGCTTCGCCACGGCACGACGCGGGCCCGCAGGTCGCGGAGGAACTCCGGGAGGCCGTCACCGAAGGCCGAGCCGCCGTTGACGGTGAAGGTGACCTGAACCCGGGTGTCACCGTCGAACACCGGAAGCACGTCCAGGAGCCGGGCCGCGGACGTGACGGTCCGGGCCACCGCCAGAACCTCCCGCCGGGGTGCGATGGTGTCCCACCGACCGGTCGCCGATCCCCTCCGGGACGCCCCGCGCAGCCTGCTGAACACGTCCGCCCTTAGGATTCGTCGACAGTGGCCTGACCTTACCGGACGGCGGCCGGGCGGGCTGACCTGCGGTTCCGCCCCTCACCGGCCGGGCGCAGGCGTCGGGGGCCGTGGATGGGCCGAGACGCGCCGCTTGGGCGATGTCACCGAATGCGGTTGTTCGGCGCGAAGTTGGCGGGAGAATGTCCGAGGAGGGATGACGACGCGGTTCGTCCGAGGAGGTTCGTGGCGCAGCTGATCACCAGGCCGTTCGCGCACCTTGATGCGCCGTTGTCGGAGACCTATCGCCGGATCATGCGGGTCTTCGTCGACAACAAGCGCCGGTTCGTGGTGCACCTGCGGCCTGAGGACGTGGCCGAGGTGCTTCGACGGGACGGCGGCCCGGCGCTCGGGCAGGAGGCGGTCGACAAGGCGCTGGAGAGCCTGGCCGACTGGGGGAACCTGCGCGCCGATCCCGACACCAGCAGGGTCACCACCGTCGAGGACTTCTACCGGGCTCGCTACCTCTACCAGCTCAGCCGCGAGGGCGAGGCGGCCGAACGCGCCCTTGAGGTGTACGAGCGGGAGATCGGGCGGCGCGGGGAGTTGCAGGCGGTCGCGCTGGAGGACATCCGGGTGCGGTTGCGGGCACTGCGCGATCTGCCCGGACATCCGGATCCCGCCGTCGTCCACAACCTGCTGCTGGAGCTGATGAGCAGGCTGGACAGCCTGGCGGCGAACGCGAGCGCGTTCATGAGCGGGCTCCAGCGCACCATCGACCTCCAGGACGTCGACGAGGAGGCGTTCCTGGCCTACAAGGACCGGCTCATCGCCTATCTCGAACGCTTCGTGTCCGAACTGGTCGTCAAGCACCATGACATCGCCACCACGTTGCGGGCGCTGCCGCCGCAGCGGGTCGCGGCGCTGCTGGCGCTGGCCGCCGAGCGGGAGGCCGTCGATGCCCTTCCCGACGCCGTGGCCGTTCAGGCCGGGGTCGGCGGATCCGGTGGGGACGACGCGTCCGCGGCGGCGGTGAGCGCGGCCGCCGCCGAGAAGCTGGCGCTCTGGGAGAGCCGCTGGTCCGGCCTGTGGTCCTGGTTCGTCGGTGGCCGCGGCCACCCCTGCCAGGCCGACCTGCTCCGTACCCGGGCTCGCAAGGCGATCCCGGACCTGCTGGCCACGATCAGCGTGCTGCAGGAGCGGCGCGCCGGGCGCAGCGACCGGTCCGCAGACTTCCGGGCGCTGGCGCGCTGGTTCGCCCAGGCGCCCACCGACGAGGACGCCCACCGGTTGTGGCGGGCGGCGTTCGGCCTGTCCACCTCGCGGCATCTCACCGCAGAGCCGGGGGTGTCGCCCACCGAGGTGCCCGCGGCCGCCAGCTGGCTGGACGCGCCGCGAGTGGAGGTGTCGGCCAGGTTGCGCGCCAGCGGCCGGTACGCCCGGCGCGGTGCGCCCCGGCAGGTCCGTGACCGTGCGGCCGAACGCGAGATGCTCGCCCGGGAGATGGCGGCCGAGCGCGAGCAGGCCGAGGCGGCCCGCCGTCGCCTGGCCACCGGACGGCCCACCCGGCTCAGCGATCTGGGCAAGCTGGACCGGCAGGAGTTCGGGCTTTTCCTGCGGCTGCTGGGCGACGCGCTGGCGGCGGGCCCGCCCGGCCCCGACGGGGTGATCCGGACCCGTACCTCCGACGGAGCGCTGGCGGTGACGCTGGAGCCGGTGGACGGTCTGGCGGAGGTGGTGACCGAGGACGGCGTGCTGCGCGGTCCCGACCACGAGATCACCGTCGTCGATCTGATCAGCCCCGACCGGGCGGTGGTCCCGTGACCGGGGCGCTGTCCGATGTGCTGGACGAGCAGCGGGACGCCGAGCGGCGCCGGGCCGTCCGGGCGCTGTTGCGCACGCCGCTGCTCACACCGCGCGACGCCGAGTACGCGCTGGTGCGCAAGCATGCCGGGCATCTGGCGCAGTGGTTCGCGCGGGAGGCGGGCTGGTCGCTGCGCGCCGATCCCGGTGTCGCCAGGCTCCGGAAGGTCCCCGGTGATCTGGGCGACGGGAGCCGTGCCGCGAGCGTCAAGGACGGCGGGGCGCGGGCCAGGCAGCCGTTCAGCCGCCGCCGCTACGTGCTGGCGTGCCTGGCGCTGGCCGCGCTGGAACGCGCGGAGGCACAGGTCACGCTGGGCTGGCTGGTGGACCGGGTGGTGGCGTTCGCCGCCGACGAGGAGATCACCCGCGCCGGGATCGCCTTCACCATGGAGGACAGGGACGAACGCGGCGACCTGGTCGCGGTCGCCCAGCTGCTGCTGTCGCTCGGGGCGCTGGTGAAGGTGGCCGGCGACGAGCAGGCGTTCGTCAACCGCAGCGGCGACGCGCTCTACGACGTGGACCGCCGGGTGCTGGCCGTGCTGCTGTCCACCCGGCGGGGCCCGTCCCTCGTGGCGGCGGGCGACCATGGCGCGCGGCTCGCCGCGGTGACCGAGGACCTGGTCCCCGACACAGAGGACGGCCGCAACCGGGCGATCCGCCACGCCATCACCCGGCGGCTGCTGGACGATCCGGTGCTCTACTACGCGGACCTGACCGCCGAGCAGCGCACCTATCTCGATATCCAGCGCGGCCCGCTGCTCAAGCGGCTCACCGAGGCGACCGGGTTCATGGCCGAGGTCCGCGCCGAGGGCATCGCCCTGATCGACCCGACCCGGGAGGCGACCGACTTCGGGATGCCGGAGGAGGGCACCGAGGGGCACGCGACCCTGCTGCTGGCCGAGTACCTGTCCGAACGGCTGCGGGCGCGCCAGGAGATCGTCCCGGTCGCGGCGGCCGAGCGGCGGATGGCCGAGTTCATCGGCGAGCACAGGGCGCACTGGCGCAAGAACGTCGGCGACCCGGGCGCCGAACGGACCCTGACCGCGCACGCATTGCTCCGGCTGGCCGCGCTCCGGCTGGTGCGGTGGCACGGCGACGAGGTCACGCCGCTTCCGGCGCTCGCCCGGTTCGGCTACCTGGAGGCCACCATCATCGGAAGTAAGGACCCGTCATGACGGCGACCACCCGTCCCGGTGGCCCTGGTTCCGGCCCGGGCACCGACGGCTCCGCCGCGGCGGAACTTCCAGTGGCGCGCACCCGTCGGTGGCAGCCGTCGCGCACCGGGCTCGTCGATCTCTTCTACTACGACCATCAGGAGTTCTGGTTCCGCGACGGCCGGGCGCTGTTCCGGGGCAACAACGGCACCGGCAAGTCCAAGGTGCTGGCGCTCACCCTGCCGTTCCTGCTGGACGGCGACCTGACCCCCAGCCGGGTCGAGCCGGACGGCGACCGCAACAAGCGGATGGAATGGAACCTGCTGCTGGGAGGCCGCTACGACGAGCGGCTGGGTTACACCTGGCTGGAGTTCGGCCGGGTCGCCGAGGACGGCGAGCACGTCTACCTCACCGTCGGGGCCGGGCTGAAGGCCGTCGCCGGGCGCGGCATCGCCGACCGATGGTTCTTCATCACCTCCCAGCGGATCGGGCAGGACCTGTTCCTCATCGGCCCGAGCGGCGCGGCGCTCACCCGGGACCGGCTCACCGAGGCGATCGGGCTGCACGGCCAGGTCACCCAGCGCGCGGAACGCTACCGGCGGATGCTGGACGAGCACCTGTTCCACCTGGGCGAGGAACGGTACGACGCGCTGATCAGCCTGCTGATCCAGCTCCGCCAGCCGCAGCTGTCCAAACGACCCGACGAGAAGCGGCTCTCACGGGCGCTGTCGGACGCCCTCACCCCGCTCGACCAGGCGGTGCTGAGCGACATCGCGACCGCGTTCCACGACCTGGAACAGCAGCGCGCCGAGCTCACCGGCCTGCGCGACACCCGCGGCCACGTGACCCGCTTCCTCGACCGCTACCGCCGGTACGCCTCGGTCGCGGCGCGCCGCCAAGCCCGGGACCTGCGCACCGCCCACAGTGCGTACGAGGCCGTGCAGCGGTCGCTGGCCGGGGTGCGCGAGGAGATCGACCGTACCGAACGTGAGGAGGCCGAGGCCGCCGGTCGCCTGGAGACGGCGCGGGTCGAGCACGCCGAGCAGACGGCGGTCCGCGAGGAGCTCGGCTCCGACCCGCGGCTGAAGAACTTCGCCGACGCGCAGCGCTATGCCGAGCGGGCCGAGCAGGCCGCAGCGCACGCCAGACGGGCCGCCGAGCGCGCCGAGCAGGCCCGTGCGGAACGCCTGGCGCGGCGGGACGGGGCAGCCAAGGCGGCCGAGCGCAGCGCCGCCGCCCTGGCCGACGCGCACGTCCCGGCCGCGGACGCCGCCGGACGCGCCGGCATCGGTGACCGGCATGCCGCGATCACCCTCGCCCCGCCCGCCGAGGCCACCCTGGTCGCGGCCGGGCGCGAGATCGCGCGGCTGGCCGAAGGCCGTGCCGAGGCCGTGGCGCACGTGACCCGCCTGGCCGGCAAGGCCGCCCAGGCTGAGGCGGATCTGGCGCAGGCCCGCCGCGTCCTCGGTGAACGCGAGTCCGACCGGGACGCGGCCGCCGACGCGCTCGGCGAGGCGACCGACGCCCTCGCCGCGCAGGTGGACCGCCATGTCGAGCAGTGGCGGGATTACGGCCGGTCACTCACCGAGCTGACCCTTCCCGACCCTGACGACCTGGACTTGGCGGGCTGGGCCGACAGCCTGGAGGGCCCACACCCGCTGCTGGCCGCGCTGCGGACCGCCGCCGGCGAGGCTCACCAAACCCTGGCGACCGCGCGCGCGGAGGCCGCGGCACGCGTGGAGACGGCACGGGCCGAACTGGGCGAGCTGACCGCCGAACGCGACCGCCTGGAATCGGGTGTCGTGGACCGGCCGCCCCCGCCCCGCACCCGCGGCGCGGACACCCGCACCGGTCCCGGCGCCCCGCTGTGGCAGGTCGTCGACTTCACCGCCGGGCTCGGTCCCGCCGACCGGGCCGGGCTGGAGGCCGCGCTGGAGGGCTCCGGGCTGCTGGACGCCTGGATCACCCCGGAGGGGACGCTGCTGGACCCTGACACCCACGACGTGATGGCCCGGGCGGGCGTCCCCGCCGCCCGTCCGCTGACCGCCGCGCTGACCGCCGCGATCGACACCGACGACGAGCGCGCCGCCGCACTGGCGCCGCGGACCGTGACGGCCGTGCTGGCCGGAATCGGTCTCGGGGAGCAGGACACCGCCGCCTGGGTGGCGACCGGCGGCCGCTGGCGGCTCGGACCGCTGCACGGCGCCTGGTCCAAGGACGCCGCCCGCTACGTCGGCGCGGGCGCCCGCGAGGAGGCGCGCCGCCGCCGTCTCGCCGAGCTCACCGGCCTGATCGAGGACGCCGAGGACACCCTCGCGCAGGCGCGCTCGGCCGCCGAGGCCGTCGACCGCCGCCGCGCCGTGCTCGCCGCCGAACTCGGTCGCGAACCGTCCGACCAACTCCTCCGCGACGCGCACGGCACCGTCACCGGCGCCGCCGGCCAGCTGGAGAAGGCCCGCGTCCGCGTCGAGCGCGCCGCCGATGACGCCGGCTGGGCCGAACGTGACCACGCCGTGGCCGCCGCCGACCGCGACCAGGCCGCCGCCGACGTCGGCCTGCCCACCGACCTGGACGGACTCGCCGCCGTCCGCTCCGCGCTGGAGGACTACCGGCGGGCGACGACGGAACTGCTGGCCGCCGCGCGCCGCCATGCCGACCGCCTCGCCGAGCTCACCACCTGGACCGAGGAGCTCGCGGTGGCCGAGGCGGCGGCGGGCGAGGCCGCCGCGGAGGCCCGCGAGGCCGAGGTCTCCGCCGCCGAGGAGCGCGGGCGCCTGGAGGCGTTGCGCGAGTCGATCGGCGCGTCCGTCGAGGGGCTCCGCGAGCGGCTGCAGAACGCCAGGCGCCGCCTGGTCGAACTCGACGCCGCCATCCGCCGCCTGGACGGCGAGCACCGTCGGGCCGGCGAACTGCGCGCCAGAGCGCAGGGCCGTGAGGAGCAGCTCACCGGCCAGCTCACCGAGGCCGGCGACCGCCGGGACGCCGCCGTCACCGAGTTCCAGCGCTTCACCGCCACCGGCTTGCTCGAACTCTCCTGCGCCGTGGAGGTCCCCGTCACCGGTGACGGCCCCTGGGCGCCCGACCCCGCCGTCCGGCTCGCCCGCCGCGCCGAGGAACGGCTCCGCGACGTCGATGACGGCGACGAGGCGTGGCGCCGCGTCCAGGACGAGATCACCCGCTACTACTCCGACCTGTCCGAGGCGCTGTCGAGGCACGGTCACCACGCGCTGGCCGGGCTGGACGACTGGTTCGTGGTCACCATTCAGTTCCAGGGCCGGGAACGCGCACCGGGCGAACTGACCGAGCTGCTGGACGGTGAGATCGACTACCGCGAGCGCATGCTCACCGCCAAGGAACGCGACCTGCTGGAGGAACACCTGATCAACGACGTCGCCAGCCATCTCCAGGAGCTCATCGGCGAGGCCGAGGCGCAGGTCGGGTTCATGAACGCCGAGCTGGAGGAACGCCCCACCTCCACCGGCATGCGGCTGCGGCTCCGCTGGGAGCCCAGCCCGGACGCCCCCGCCGGGCTCGCCGAGGCCCGCGCCCGCCTGCTGCGGCAGAACGCCGACCTGTGGTCACCCGCCGACCGCTCCGCCGTCGGCGACTTCCTGCAACGCGAGATCGAACGGGCCCGTGCCGAGGACGAGCACCGCACCTGGCAGGAGCATCTGCGCGAGGCCCTGGACTACCGGTCCTGGCACCACTTCGTCATCGAGCGCTACCAGGACGGCCGCTGGCGCAGCGCGATCGGCCCGGCGTCCGGGGGCGAACGCGTGCTGACGGTATCGCTGCCGCTGTTCGCCGCCGCGTCGGCGCACTACCGATCCGCCCACCCGCACGCGCCGCGCATGGTCGCACTGGACGAGGCGTTCGCCGGGGTGGACGACGACGCCCGCGCCAAGTGCCTGGGCCTGCTCACCACCTTCGACCTGGACGTGGTGATGACCTCCGAACGCGAGTGGGGCTTCTACGCCACCGTCCCCGGTCTGGCCGCCCACCACCTGGTCCGCCGCGACGGAGTCGACGCCGTCCACGTCACCACCTGGGAATGGGACGGCCACGAACCCGTCCGCGTCGAACGCGACACGCGGGCCCGCCCGCCCGCGCCACCGGCGCCCGATCCGGGTGCGGACGGCGAGGGACTGTTCTGAGGGCGGGACGGTGATGAACGGCGACCTGCCCAGGCTGCGCCGCACGCTCGGCGATCCTGCGCTCGCCCGGCTGCTCGCGGCGCTGGCCCGCCGGGTCGAACTGGGCCGGCCGCTGACCGGGCCGCTGGTCCTGTCCCACCCCACCCCGGCCGAACTCCGCGCCGTCCGGGCACTGCTCGGCTCGGGCCGGGCCGGGCGCGGCGGCTCGGTCACGATCTCGCTCGACCGGGTCGCCTCCACCCTCGCCGACGCCGGCATCGCTCCCGACCTGCGGTCGGCCGTGGAGGCACTGACCGGTCCGATCACGCCCCGCGCCCGCGTCGACGCCGCCGAACGGGCGGCGCGCGGCGCCGCGGCGGACAGGCTTTCCGCCGGCCGGCACGCGGGAGCCGCCTGGTACGAGAAATGGGCCGAGGGGCTGGCCGCCGACGGGACGCTGACCAGGCTGATCCGCCGGGACGACCTCGACCTGATCGCCGCCGCCGTCGCCGTGCTGGACCTGATCCCCGCTCCGGGCACCCCGCTGCCGGTCGTCGCCGAACGCGCCACCGGCGACACCAAGGCCCTGTCCGGGACCCCGCTGGCGAGCCTGGTCCTGCGCGCCCTCGCCCTGCGCTCGGGCACCGCACCGCCGCGCGACGCCGAGACCGAGCGCGCCCTGTGGGAGCCCGCCGGAGTGATCGTCGACGACCTGTCCAGCCAGGTCCTCGTCCTCGGCCTGCCCGCGCACGGCGACCATCCCCTGGCCGGCTGGCTGACCCAGGCCGCCGCCCGCCGCACCCCGTTCCGGATCACCCTGCACCAGCTCGTCACCATGCCGATCGCCCCGGACGCCGCGACGGTCCACGTCTGCGAGAACCCCTCCGTCCTGCGCGCCGCCGTCTCCGCCCCGGCCACCGCCCCGCTGATCTGCACCGAAGGGATCCCGTCGGCGGCGGCGGGCCGGCTCCTGCAGACCTTGGCGGACGCCGGCGCGACGGTCCGCTGGCGCGGCGATTTCGACTGGACGGGTCTGCGCACCACCGCCGCCGCGATCACCCGCTACGCCGCCGAGCCCTGGCGGATGTCCACCACGGACTACGAGGCGGCCCTGGCCACCGGAGACTCCGAACCACTCCGCGGTGCCGCCGCCCCCAGCCCCTGGGACCCCGACCTCGCCACCCGCATGCACGAGACCGGCCGCGCCGTCATGGAGGAACGCCTGATCCCCCTGCTGCTGGCCGACCTCGCCTCCTGACGGTGTCTTCGCCACGCTCGCTCGCCCCGGCTTCACGCTAGGGCGGCCGCCTCGGCGTCGCGATGCAGGTCGGGCGGGGAAAGCGCGACATGAGCGTCAAGCGCGACACCTTCGACCCGTGCCTCCTCTATAAGAACGGTCCTACCGGGGACCCAATTGAAGGTAGCCCGGATATGAGAGGGGGAGCGGCCAGTGACCAGCACCGAATCCATCCTCACGCTATTCTCACCGTCCGGCAGGTCGAATCCGTATCCCTCTTACAAGGACCTGCGGGAGAGCGACCCGATATACATGGTCGGGTCACACCGGGGGATCGTTACCGGTTATCCGGAGTCGGTCGAAATCATTCGTAATCCGCGGATCTTCGCCGTGCCTGACCGCGCCTACGCCGACCGCACTTGGCCCGGCTGGCGTGAACACCCTTCGGTCGTCACGATCTACGGCAGCCTGATGTACCAGAACCCGCCGGACAATCAGCCCGCCCGCCGGTTGCTCGTCCGGTTCTTCGACCGGAGGCGGATCCAGGCGGTTCAAGCGACGATAGAGCGCCTTGCCGAGGAGTACGCGGCGGCATTGGCACCGCAGGACGCCACGGATGTGGTCGACGCCACCGAGAAGTTCATTCGGCTGCCCGATGCGGTCATGGGAGAGATGTCCGGGCTTTCGCGCCAGGAGATGGACCGGCTCGCCGGCTGGCTCGACTCCGTGCTCAGGGCGAACGAATTCAACCCGCCCGGGAACGACCTGGCGGAGGCCGACCTGGACGTACCCAAGATCCTTGCCTTCTTCGATGACCTGCTGAATTCCGGGCGGACGCGACCGGACGGCCTGATCGACTACCTCAGGCCACATTGGGCATCCGAAGACCGGCAGAGCCTGCTCGACCTGCTCGCTTTCGTGTTCGGTGCGGGCACGGTGACCACAGTGTCGCTCCTGGGAAGCGGATTGGTCGAACTCAGCCGCCATCCCCACCTGCTCGACGCTATTAAGGACAATCGCGAGCTGCTTCGTTCGTTCGTCTGGGAGGTCGTCCGCTACGATCCGCCAGTCCAGTACGGAACCAGGATCGCCCTAGAGGACACCATCGTCCAGGGAGTCCCCATCCCCCAAGACGCCATGCTCCTCGTCTGCTTCGGTGCCATCGGCCGGGACGCGCGGCAGTTCCCCGATCCCGAGACCTTTCGGGCGGATAGGTTCCTGGAGGGAAAGACCGACCCCAAAGAGGTCATGTCATTCGGTCTCGGTACTCACCATTGCGTCGGCGCAGAGCTGGCACTGGCCACGGCCACAGCCGCGTTCCACGAGGTCGCCATGAGGTTCGGCAGCCTGCGGTTGGCCTCCGAGCCCATTCGTGCCGACCGCGTGGTGGTCCGGAACTTCGAGCGCCTTGAGGTCCGTGCGGAATCCCGGACGGCGGTGACGCGCGCATGAACATCGCAGACGCGCTCGACCGGGCCGCCACCGAGTTCCCGCAGAGCACATGGCACTTTCCAGAGACGGGCGAGGCGCTACGAGCCGGCGAGATGCTGCGGCAGGCGCGCACGGTGGCCGCGGGCCTCGCGGGCAAGGGCGTGGCCACCGAGCCGATCGGAATCCTCCTGTCACCTGGAAAGGGGGCCTGGTGCACACTCCTCGGAGGACTCGCTGCGGGCGCCGCGATCTGCCCGCTGACAGTGCACCCGTTCTACCGCGACCCCGAGTCCGAAGCAGCCCGAGTCTCCGCGATTGTGGAAACCGCCCGCATCCGCTTCATCGTCACCGAGAACTCCTACAGCGATATCGTTCAGATCCTGCGGCGACGCCATCCGCGTCTGACCACGCTCTGCTACCCGGATCTCGTCCGTTGTCCAGCCGGGACGACATCAGGACCGCGCATCCTGGACGACGATCTCGCGGTCCTCCAGTTCACCTCCGGCAGTACCAGCAGGCCGAAGGGCGTCATGCTCACCCACGCCGCGGTCCTCGCCGGCCTGCGCGCGATCTCCGTGAGCTCGTCCACGACGCACGAGGACGTCTATGTGCAGTGGATTCCCCATCATCACGACATGGGTCTCATCACGCCCCTCGCCCATGCTCTCGCGGGCGCGGACGTTCACATCATGTCCCCTGCCCAGTTCATCCGGGACCCCATCGCTTTCCTTCGGTACCTGGACGCGAACGGAGCGACGCAGACCGCAGGACCCAATTTCGGGTACGACCTGATCGCCTCCGCCGTCTCCGCGGAGTCTGTTCCGGACCTCGATCTGAGGCGATGGCGGCTGGCCTTCAACGGATCAGAGCCGGTGCGCCCGGATACGGTGGAACGCTTCACCGAAGCGCTGGCGCCGCACGGGGTTTCGGCCACCGTGATGTATCCCGTGTACGGCATGGCCGAGGTCACCCTGGGCGCCACGTTCCCCGATCCCGGAGCGCGACCCAAGACCCTGGCCGTCGACCGCGCTCAGCTCTCCCACGGCCGCGCGCGTCCGGTGCCCGCCCCCACGCCCGAGACGGTGTCCTTTGTGTCGGTCGGAAAGCCGGTCGCCGGAATGTCGATGCGGATCTGCACCGGCCAAGGGCGGCCCGCTCCGGAAGGGGCCCTCGGGGAAATAGAGCTCAAGGGCCCGAGCCTGCTGCATGGCTACCTCACCGGAACACGCGACGCACCCGATCCGTTCCATGACGATTGGCTCCGGACCGGGGACGCGGGCTTCATCTTGTCCGGAGAGCTCTACGTGACCGGCCGGCTTAAAGACGTGATCATCATCAACGGTCAGAACATCTTCCCCGAGGACGTCGAGACGCTCGTCCGCGACCTTCCGGGCGTCCACCGGAAAAGATGCGTCGCCTTCGCCGCGCGAAAGCACGGTGTCGAGCAGGTCATGGTCATCGCAGAGACCCGAGAACGGAACATGAGCGCGCTTGAGGAACAGATCCGGTCCGCGGTGCTTGAGGGACTGGGCATCGGCAGCGTCCTGGTCGAGCTGCGCCGACCCGGAGGCATCCCGCGAACCCCCAGCGGTAAATGGCAACGGGCTCTGCTGCGCTCGCAGTACACCTCGGCGGCCTAACAGGAAGGGCTGCCTGACAGGAAGGAGGGAACATGAGCTCCCCCGATGGTGACCGCGAACGGATCCTGGCAACGGTCACCGACATCGTCTCGGCGGAATTCTCAGTCCCCGGCGAGCAGCTCGATCCGGCGACCGTGCTCTTGCGTACCGAAGGCGGTGAGTCGGTCAAGCTGATGCGGGCGACCGCACGTATCGAGGATGAGTTCGGAGTCAGGATCCTCTCCCGGCAGCAGGCCACCTGGTCGATCAACGATTTCGTCGATCAGGTCCTCCTGGCACTGGCCTCCGCAAGTGCGCGGCGACCATGACCCACCCGACCATGACCCACCCGACCATGACACGGCCGCACGTCATCACAGGCGCCACCGGACTGCTGGGGTCGGCGCTTCTGCTGGAGCTGCTCCAGCGAACGACTTCCGACATCTGGTGCCTGGTCCGCGCAGGCGATGAGAACCAGGCCATGGAGCGGATCACAGCCGCTCTGCGCTCGGCCGCGAACGCCTACGGCTCGGCCCGGCACCTGCACGCCGGCGCTGTCGAAAGCCGCTGCCACCCTTTGCCGGGAGATATCCAGAATTCCCGCTTCGGGCTGTCTGAACGCCGGTTGCCGCGCGCCGCTCTTTTCTGGCACTGCGCGGCGACCCTGCAATATCACGAGACCGCTGCGGCCGACATTGAGACGATCAATGTCCGCTCGGTCCAGCAGGCCCTGGACCTGTGCAGGGCCACAGACGCGCAACTGAACTATGTCAGCACGGCATACGTGGCCGGGCGCGGCGACGGCGTTCGATTCGAGGTCCTTCCCGATCTCGCGCGTCCGGTGCGCAACCTGTACGAGTCCTCCAAAGCGCGAGCCGAGACACTCGTCTCCAGAAGCGCCGTGCCGTGGCGGATCATGCGGCCGAGCATCATCAGCGCGCATAGTACGTCCGGCAAGGCGCCGTCAGGCACGCCGGTGAGCAGACTCCTGGGCAAGCTCCAGGTCTTCCGCGACATCCATCTCACCTCCGGCACCGAGGAGCTCACCGTTCCAGCGGATTCCGAAACCGAACTCAATTTCGTACCCGTGGACCTGGCCGCCGGCGCGCTGGCGGATGTCGGCACCCTCGGCCCGACCGCGACAGTCTTCCATATCACCAACAAAATCGGCACCAAGATCGGGACCGTGTACCCGGAAATGTTCCGCCGCGCCGGGCTCCCGGAGCCGATCCTGTCGACCCGGAATCCGGAGATGACCGCACTCGACGTCCGGCTGGCCGAGATCATGGAGTTCGACCTTCAATATGCCGTCGGGCACCAGACCTTCGACAGGAGCAATACCGATCGGGTCATCGGAGGCGATACCCTGAAATTCGCGATAACGGAAAACGCTTTGAACTAAAACGCAGCGACAGTCTTGAAGGGGCAATGATGAGCGTTCTTGAGGAAAGGAACCTCCAAACGACCGCCCGCTGGATCGAGCTCTACAACAATGACGTGCACCGTATGATCGACGAAGTGTACGCCGACGAATTCGCGCTGCGGCTGCCCGGGTTCATCGAACTCACCGACAAGACGGCGTTTCACGAGGCGGAAGCGTACGTCCTCCAGCAGGCCCCGGACCGGAAGGGGCGCATCCTCCGCGCGGTGGCGAAAGACGACACCGTCACGGTCGAGTGCGTCCTGACCGGAACCGACCCCGAGAGCGGGCACCCCTGGGAGACCTACTTTTGCGCGATCCTGCGGTTCCGCGACGGCAGGATCTACGCGGATCACTCCTACATCGACGTCGCGAAGTGGCCAGGGGTCGCGGACATCCTCAACGGCACTGTCCCTGGAAAGGAGGAAAACCGCTCAGCGAGGTGATCTCAGTGCGTGTTCGGGATGGCGCTTGTCATCGGTTCGGAGATGCGCCGTGACGTCGATGAGCGGAGCCGGGATCGTGGTCCCTCCGCTGTATTCACCGTTCTGCTCGGCGATCCACCCCGCCCACACGGCCATCGACGCCAGCACCCGGGAGTGGGCGGAGGCGTTCGGGATCGGGAACGTCCGGCTGGTGGATCACGACATCGGAACGTTCGCCGCGCGGATCCTGCCGGAGGGCGACCGCGATGTCGTGCAACTGCTGGGCGACTTCGTGGTCTGGCTCTTCGGGGTCGATGACGGGTACTGCGAGGAAGGGGACCTCGGCCGGGAACCGGGGGAGCTCGCCGGGCAGCTCTCCCGGCTGCTGCGGGTCGCCCAGAATCCTGAGGCTCCGCTGCTGCCGGGTGATCCACTGGCCGAGGGCCTGCGCGACCTGCGGCGTCGCCTCGACGCTCATGCCTCGCCGACGCAACGGGCCCGGTGGATCGACGCGCTGCGGGAGTACTTCCTGGCGGTGGTCTGGGAAGCCCAGCACCGCGTGCACGCCACCATCCCGAGCCTGGCGGACTACACCCTGATGCGGCTGTATGACGGCGCGACCACGGCCGTACCGCCGCTCCTGGAGGCGGGGCACGGATACGAGTTGCCGGCCGACGTGCGAGACAGCCGTCCCGTGCGCGCCCTTGCCGAGATGACGTACTTCATCATCGCCTGGGACAACGACATCCTCTCCTTCCACAAGGAGCAGCGGGCAGGCCACTACTGCCTCAACGCCGTACGAGTCCTCGCCCACGAATCAGGCGTCCCGCACGACGAGGCTCTCGTCACGGCGGTCGCTCAGCGCGATCGGGTGAGCTGCCAGTTCCTGCGGTTGCGCGACATGCTTTCCGCGGAGGCGACCGGCGATCTGCGGCAGTACCTCGCCGGCCTGAGCTCCTTCATCCGCGCCGCCCAGGACTGGGGGATCACCTCCCGCCGCTACACCACCCCGCACGACCCGGCGCCGCTGCCGACCGGCTTCGCCACCGAGCCCACCGACGACAGCACCGATCCCTTGCCCATTCCCGCTATCGCCTGGTGGTGGGACCCGGAATTGCGCCGACCGTTGACACGGTGACGGACGCGTCATTCGCTGAGGAATCTGCGCAACGCGATCAGGAGATCGTCGCCGGCGTCCTCCACGACGAGGTGACCGGCACGCTGGAAGGCGCAGACGCGGGCGTTCGGGAAGCGTTCTCGCCATTGGCGCAGGAACGCGGGATCGAAGACGGGGTCGTGCCGTCCCCAGCCGATCAGCATGGGAACGTGGGCGAACCGGCTCAGGGAGTCGCTGATCCGGCACAGCAGCGGCCAGGCCGGATCGCCGGGGCCCAGAGGGATGTCCTGGACGAACCGCTGGACGGCCAGGCGGCCGCCCGGCTGGTGGTAAGGGGTCAGGTAGGCGGCCCGGACGGCCCGTGGCAGCGGCCGCCGCACTCCGAACGGCGGCAGCGTCGCGAGCCGGGCGAAGGCGTTGTGCCGCAGGAACAGGCGCCCGCCCAGCCGGGTGTCGCGCAGCACCCGGAACGGGATCCGCAGCGCGGGCCGGGGCCGGGCGCCGTGCGGATTGGGAAAGGCCGCGGTGTTCAGGACGACCAGGCGGGACACGCGCTCGGGATGCCGACGCGCCCAGCCCATGCCGATCGGTCCGCCCCAGTCGTGCATCACCAGCGTCCAGCCGCGGTCGGGGACGCCCTGGGAGGTGATGAGGTGATCGGTGAGAGCGTCCAGATCGTCGATGCGTGAGGCGAGCGTGAAGGTGTAGCGGTCATCGGCGGGTTTGTCGGACAGCCCCATGCCGATGTGGTCGGGCGCGATGCACCGGAACCGGTCGCGCAGGGCCAGCACGGGGCGCCGCCACAGGTAGCTCCAGGTCGGGTTGCCGTGCACGAACAGCACCGGAGGCCCGCTTCCCTCGTCCAGATAGTGCTGTCGCAGGCGGTGCGGCGCGCGCCGATCGCCAGGGGGGCCGGCGTGGACGTACCAGTGCGAGTCGAACGGGTAGCCGGGAAGGACGGTCATCGCACCCCTCAGAGGATGGTGGGCCAGGAAGCCGCCGTCCCCGGTCACCGGCGCCGTCACCCCCGCCTCCCCAGCCGGCGGGCCGCCCAGGCGGCGAGCACGTGGCGGCGGATCTTGCTGTTGTGCCGGACGTCCACGGGAAAGGACCGGTGCGGCAGTACATCGGTGATGCCGGCGGCGGGCAGGCGCTCACCGGCGACCTCCAGTACCGCGTGGACGAGGCCGGTGCGCCGCCGGCGGCCGAGACCGGGTTCGGGTTCGACCACCAGTACCGGACGCTGCGCCCCGGCCGGGCCGACGCCGACCAGCGCCGTCCGCCGTACTCCGGCCACGGCCGCGAAGACGGGCTCGACCTGGTCGGTGTACAGCTCGCCGTGGCCGGTGCGGACCCGTTCGCACTTGCGGCCGGCGAACCACAACCGGCCCTGCTCGTCGACCCGGCCCACGTCGCCCATGCGGTGCCAGACCCGGTCGCCGTCGCTGATCCGGGCCAGCCGCGTCGCATCGGGCCGGTCGAGGTAGGGGTCGCTGACCGCGGGCGACGCGACGGTGATCTCCCCGATGGCCCCGGGCGGCACCTCCAGGCCGTCGCTCCATTCGTCGACCGGGTCGTCGCCGACGCCGATGATCCGGACGAGGACGCCCGGCAGCGGGACGCCCAGGCACGTTCCGGCGCCGTGTGCGGTGGCCTGGCCGGTCTCGGCGAGTTCACGTGCCTCGATCGCGGCGACCGGCATGCATTCGGTGGCCCCGTACACCGACAGCAGCCGTGCCCGCTCGGTGAGGCAGCCGCGCATGCGCTCCGACACCGCCAGCGGCAGAGGCGCACCGGCGGTCACCACGTCGGTGACCGATTCCAGTACCACGCGGCGGGCGGCGCAGTGCCGGGACAGCCGGTCCAGCAGTGCCGGCGGAGCGAAGAGCCCCGCGACCCGGTGCCGCCGGACGTCGCGGACGAGCCGGGCCGGATCGGCCCGCAGGGGACGGCGCGGATCGACGTCGGGGATCACCGCGGTGGCCCCGAACGCCAGGCAGGCCACCATGAACGGCGGGAACGTCGACATCACCGGTGCCGCGGGCCGCCACACCCGCAGCGGCGAGAGCAGGTCGAACTGCGCTGCCAGATGCCGGTACCGCAGCGGGACGCCCTTAGGTGCCCCGGTCGATCCGGAGGTGTAGGCGATCACGGCCGGCTCGTCGGGCGCGGGCAGCGGCCGGTCGCGGTCCATCGCAGGCGTGGCGGCGCGCAGCCGGTGCAGGGTCCGGCCGAACCAGAACCGACGCGGACCCACGGTGACGACGATGCGGGCGTCGGCGCGGGCCCAGCCCAGCACCAGCCGGGCCGCCTGCGCCTGCGGGATCCCGATGAACGCCTCCGGCGCCACCTCCCGCAGGCAGGTCCGCACCGCACCGGGCCCGAGACCGGGATCGACCACCACCGGAACCGCACGCAACCGCAACACCGCCAGCACCAGCGGCAGCAGCCCTTGCCGCGGCGGCACCAGCAGCACCGTGCGGGTGCCCGGACGCAGCCCCGCCCGCTCCAGCGCCGCCGCCGTGTGGTCCACCTCCTCCAGCAGCTGGGCATAGGTCGTCGACGTGGGCTCCTGCCCGGGAACCACGCACGCCGCCACGTCGGAATGATCACGAACGAGGCCCTGGACGAGCGCCGATATGCCGGTGGCCGGGCCCATCGCCTCCCCCTCCCGTCCCCCGGTCACCATCGCGACACCGGCCCGGCGTGCCGGCAGTCCGCGCCACCACCCATGTCACCCCAAAAGGTCACGTTAAGCGTTCACTTCATTACAAGCTGCAAGAATAGGGCCACCATGCGCAACGGGCCATCGGTCCCGAGACACCTAACCGCGCAGCATGGACGACCTCACCCTGGCCCACGCGTGCGGCCACCCCATCTGCTCGCCGAACCCGGACGGAACGCGCGGTGCATGCCCCTGAGGAGTGAGCGGTACCGGGTCTGATGAAGCCTGGGGGAAGATCATTCATTCGGTAACGCCCATGAGTTTCGACGTTCTTGAGGCGTACGGTGGATTGATATCGCGAAATCCGCCCATCCAGAGAGATCATGCAGCGTTCCGTCCCTGTCCTGGCCGTCCTGGCGCTCGGTGGAGCGCTGCTGCTAGGCGGCTGCCGGTATCACTCTCACAGCTGCCATTACCGCGGATGCCATGTGACCGTCTCCGGCGCCGGTCAGACCGTGGAGGTGAGCGGCGTCCACCTCACGGTCTCGCGGATTTCGAGCCAGGGGATGACCGTGGCCACCGACGGTTCCGGGCCAACGGTGATCGGCGTCGGGCAGAGCACCCGCGTCGGCCGCTTCAAGATCAAGGTGGCGTCCGCCGACAACGACAAGGTCAAGTTCGACATAGAGGGAGAGTGGATTTGGGTGAGGCCGTTCCTGTGACCCCAACGGCGGAACTGATGATCAAGAGAAAGGCTCCCGGGCCCGCGCCCCAGGGCGGGTCAGGAGTCGGCGGCGTCGTGGGCGAGGATGGCGAGCTGGATGCGGTTGGACATGTCCAGCTTCGTCAGGGCGCTGGAGATGTGGGCCTTGACGCTGCCCACCGACATGTAGAGGCGCTCGGCGATCTCGGAGTTCGGGAGCCCCTCGGCGACGGCGGCCGCCACCTCCCGTTCGCGCTGCGACAGCACGGCCAGGCGCCGGCGCGCCTCGGCCGCGCGGGTGCCCTCGGCCGAGGGCGCGGTGAGGCGGTCGATCAGCCTGCGGGCCACGGCCGGTGAGAGCACGGGCTCGCCCGCCGCGGAGCGCCGCACGGCGTCGACGATCTCGTCCGGCCCGGCGTGCTTGAGCAGGAAGCCGGCCGCCCCGGCGCGCAGCGCGGCCACGATGTTGGCGTCGTCGCCGAACGTCGTCAGCACGATGACCTCCGGTGCCCCGTCCCCGCGGGCGGTGAGGGCCCGGGTCGCGGCGATGCCGTCCAGGTACGGCATCCGCACGTCCATGAGGACGACGTCGGGCAGCAGGCGGGCCACGGCGTCGACGACGCCGGTGCCGTCGTCGGCCTCTCCCACCACCTCCAGGTCGCGGGCGCCGCGCAGCATCAGCCGCAACCCGGTCCGCACCAGCGGGTCGTCGTCGACGAGCAGGACCCGGACGGGGGCGGGCGTCTCACCGGTCATGGCGGCCACGGTAGCCGGGCGGCCAGCCGGAAGGCCCCGCCGCGCGGGCCGTGCTCCAGGGTGCCGCCGTCCAGCGCCACCCGTTCGGCAAGGCCGGTCAGGCCCCGTCCGGTTCCGGGCAGGATCGCGGCGGCGGGGTCCGTCATCGCGCTGGTCACCACCACCTCCAGGCCGTCGCCGGGCCGTCCGGCGAACCGTACGGTGACCGGGGCGCCGGGGGCGTGTTTGCGGGCATTGGTCAGGCCCTCCTGGACCGTGCGGTAGGCGGTGCGCTGTATCTGGGGACGAGGCGGGGCCGGTGCTTCGAGCACGTCCCCGCCCTCGAACGCGATCCGCTGCCCGGCGGCCCGCGCCTCGTCGATCAGGCCGGTGATCTCGGCCATGCGCGGCTGCGGCCGGGACGGGACGAGACCCCCGGCGCGGGACGGGTCCTCGGCGCCGGGCTCGCCCGGGCCCAGCACCGCCAGCACGTCGCCGAGCTCGTCGAGGGCCAGGCGGGCGTTGCCGCGGATGACCTCGACCGCCTCCCGCACCTCGGCGGCGTCCAGCGGCGGTCCCTGCCCGGTCTCGGCCTGGGCCGTGCGGTAGGCCAGCGCCCCGGCGTGCATGGCCAGCAGGGAGACCCGGTGGGCCAGCACGTCGTGCATCTCGCGGGCGATCCGCGCCCGCTCGGCCCGCCGGGCGTCGGCGACCTGCAGCGCGTGCTCGCGCCGCCGCCGTTCGGCCTCCAGGCGCGCGGCGGCCGCCAGCCGGCGTCGGGCCCGTACCGCGATGCCCCATCCGAGCGGCGCCACGAAGATCAGGACCAGCGCCGCCGCGTTCTGCCCGCCGGTGCTGCCCGGCGGCGGGAAGATCAGCCCGGAAGGCACGACCACCAGCAGGTGGAGCCCGGTGACCAGCGCGGCGACCGGCCACTCCCGGTGGACGGCCACGGTGAGCACGGCGACGACGGCGGCGCCGGTCGCGGCGGCCGACACCGCGAGCAGCGGCACCAGCAGGAGGGCCAGCCCCAGCGGGTAGCGCCTCCGCCGGCACAGGGCCAGGCACGCGAGCGCGCCGAGCCAGGGATCGGCCGTGGTCGCCCAGCCGGGCAGGCCGTCCTGCTGCGGAAGGGTCCGCTGGACGTCGGCCCACACCAGCCACGCGCCGCCGAGCAGCGCGATGTCGGCCGCCCAGTGGCGGTGCCCGTTGAGAGGGGCGGCCTCGCGGAGCCGGTGCATGACCCGAGCCTAGAGACCGGGCGGCCCGCCGGGCACTGGCCGACCGGCCGGTGGTCGTGGCCGCCCGGCCAGGATCGGTGGCCGGGCGGCCGAGGCCGCGACCCGGATCCCGGTGGTGGGCTCACCGGCATGAACGTCATCAACGCAACCGCGGTCACCGCGACACTCGCTGTGGGACTGACCGGCGTGGCCGGGGCGCGGGCGGACGCGCGCGACGGGACGGCCCCGATCAAGATCGAGGGCGAGTCCGCGACCCGGACGAACATCCCCAGGGCGGCCGACCGGCGAGCGTCCGGGGGCAAGTACCTGGCGCTGGCCTCGGCTCACCGGCCAAGCGGACAGGGCTGGTACGCCACGTACACCGTCCATGCTCCGGCCGCGGGCCCGTACCGCCTGGAGGCGACGCTGTCCTCCCCGGTGGAGCAGGCGGAGTCCTCCCCAGGGGAACAGACGGACGAGATCGACGTCGGCTCCCACTTCGCCCTGGCGGTCAATGGCGGCCCGTTCACCCAGGTCGCCCGATCGCAGGCGTACTGGGCGGGGGCCCCACACGCCTGGGGCGACCTTCACCGGCTACGCCTGGACGACGTCGAGCTGCGCCGGGGCATCAACAAGATCACCTTCAGGATCGACGAGCCCGTGGCCGTGGCAGGGGCGGTGCTCCACCGGTTCCTGCTCGATTCGTTCACCCTGACCCGGGTGCCGATCGCGCTGTCGAGCGTCCACATCCAGGACCCCGCCACCAACCTCGGCGTCTACCGATCGGGGGCGGACCTGCGCTTCCGCCTCAACGGGCGCGCGGCGGCCCCGCAGACCGTCCGGTACGAGATCAGCGACTACCGCTCCGCCCGGGTCGCCTCGGGGAGCGTCACGATCCCCGCCGGGACCACGACGGCGGCCCTCGCGCTGCCGGACCTGCGTCCGGGCCACTACACGACGCGCGCGACACTGTCCGGGACGACGGTGGTCGGACGCTTCGCGCGGCTGCCCCGGCAGCGGCCCGTCCACGGTGCCGGCAACCGGTTCGGCGTCAACAACTGGGTCCGCGCGCTGGTGCCGTCGTCCCGGCTGGACGCGCTGGCCGGCGCGCTGCGGCAGATGGGGGCCGGGTACGTGCGCGACGGCCGGTCCTGGCCCGCTACCGAGCCGCGCCGCGGCCGCTACGCGCCGACCCCGCAGGACCGCGTCACCGCCGCGCTCCACGGCCACGGCCTCAAGACGCTAGAGGTCATCGAAGGACCGCCGGAGTGGGCGATGACCCCGGCCTCCGTTCCGCTCCCGTTCGACCTGCGCGCCGCCTACGGATACGCCCGGCACCTGGCGGGCAAGGCCCCCGGGACCCGGCCCGACGTCGTCCAGATGTCGAACGAGCCCGACGTCGACGACACCGCGAGCACCGGCGACCAGCAGGCCGCCTACGTCAAGGCGGCCGCGCTCGGCGCCGCGTCCCGCCGCGACCGGCCGCTCATCGCGCTGCCCGGCATCGCGGACGAGGGCCCCTACCAGCGGCTGATGCTGCGCAGCGACGTCGTCCGGTACGCCGACATCTGGTCCTTCCACGGCTACCCGTGGCCGCCGGGAACACCCGAGCCCGAGGTTCCGAGTTCCGCCGGGGACCAGCGCGAGCTCTGGCGCCGGCAGGGCGGCGGGACCGCGATGTGGATGACCGAATCCGGGGTCTTCCTGCCCGTGGAGCCCGGCCAGGACCCCGGCCGGGCCCGGCAGTCCGAGCAGGCGCGCTACCTGGTCCGGTCGGCCGTCGAAGACCTCGCGGCCGGGGTGGACAAGCACTTCTGGTTCGCCGCGCCGCCGCTGACCGACGACGGGGTCACGTTCTCGGTGTTCAGCCGCGACTTCCAGCCGCTGCCCGCCTACAGCGCGCACGCCGCCCTCACCGCGCTGCTGGGCAGGGCGGACTTCGTGCGGCGGCTGCCCGGCCTGCCCACCGGAACCTCCGGTCACCTCTTCGACAGCGGCACCAGGACGGTCACGGTGTTGTGGGCGGCCAAGCCCACCCGCGTCAAGGTCCCGGTGCCCGGCCCGGCGGACCTCTACGACATCATGGGCGCGCCGCTGGGCACGGCGGAACGGGCCGCGGACGGAACCGTGCGCGTGACGGCGTCACCCGACCCGATCTACCTCGTGTCGCGCCGCGCCGGAAGCCGCCCGGCCCGTCCGGATGGCGAGCGGCGGCCCCGGCGCGCCCCAACGGCTGCCGAGCAGATCGTCCTCAGCCAGCGGTACTCCGCCGCCAACGCCGCCCCCGGCAAGGACGACGGCGAGACCGAACCGCCCCTCGGCTACCGGATGGACACCACGACACGCATGTGGCTCGACGTCTACAACTTCGGCCACCGGCCGCGAAAGATCACCGTGTCCGGACGAACCCCCAGCGGCTGGACGATCCGACCCGGCGCCCCCACCACCGTCACGGTCCCCGCCCAGGGCCGCGTCAGCGTCCCCTACGCCATCACCGCAGGCGCCGGACCCCGCCCGGGCGTGGACTACGAGCTCACCTTCACCGGAACCCTCGGCGGCCACCCGATCCCACCTTCCACCTCCTGGATCCAGCTCAAGCGATAACGACGGTGGCGTAGGGCCGCGCGCCGCGGCGACGTACGGGCAAGGGCACCGGAGCACCCCTGCTCACCGCAGGGCCTCGCGAGGTGTTCGCACGGGCTCTCGCGTCGGCCCCGGACGACCGCTACGAATCGGCTGCGGCGCTGATGGCCGACGCCCGAGCGGAGCTCTCCCGGCCCCTGGGCGGCGGCGCCGCGGGCGGGTTGAGCGCTCCGCCGACCGATCCGAGTGGCGCCGATACCAGACCTCCGCCGGGAAACGGCTCGTCCAGGGGCCGTTAACGAGACGCCGCAGGTCGTCGCTGGTCTGGGCCTCGGCGGGCGCGGCGACGGTCGCCGGTCTCGTAAGAACGACCGTGGTCGCCACGCTGACCTTCGGCCACACCTCCATCGTGGACGGACGGTGCGGCACGAGCTGGGTGCACGGGCACTCTCCCGAGGTCGCGGACGCTCGGGATGGGTGCTGAGGACGTGGCTCAGAAGCGAGTGCCGACCGTGACGACGCTCGCCGGCAGCGGTGGCGAGGCCGAGGACACCGAGGTCAGGGGGGAGGCAGCAGGCGCCGGACGTCGTCGAAGGTGAGCTGCCCGCTGTGGATGACGTACTCGGCCAGGTGCTGCATCGCGTTGGGGCCCTTGACCTCCGCGACGCCCGCCTTGGAGAGCCGCTCGCGCAGATGCTCGACGCGGCGGCGCACCTGAGCCGGGGTGTGGTAGGGCCCGATGCGCTTGGCGGCGCCGGTGTAGCTGCGGATGCTCTCGATGCGGGACGGGTTCAGCATGTAGTTCTCAAGCAGCGCGGCCAGCGCCTGCCGGTCGTCGTCGCTGAGCCTGACGTTGAGCCCTGACACGGTGGGCGGGCCCGGAGGCTCGCCGTCGGAAAGGTGGGCATCGGAGTTGCCCTGCGGTGTCACGATGAGGATGTGCTGGTTCCGCCGGCCGTCGACGTGCTGGTTCGGCCGGCCGTCGACGATCACTCGCGTGACGACGTCGAGCGGGTGCCGGCGTTGCCTGGGGAGCACGTTGCGGGGGGCGCGGTCGTCCGACACGATGAGGGGACGGCTGCGGCTGTCGTTCACCAGCCACCAGATCCCGTTCTCCCAGCGCACCGTTCCGGCCCGGCGTGAGATGCCCGTGTCCTCCGGGTCGAGGCAGATCGTGCATCCGATGTCGCGGCCGAAGGTGACCGGATCGGTCTCGGTGGCGAGATAGTGGTCGCCGTTGAAAGTGATCGTCGTGTGGTTCATGGCTCGTCCCGCTGCTGGGTGGTGTCAGGTGGAGGGGGAGCCGCAGCGCAGCTCGATGATCGCGACGGCGGCCTCGCGCAGTTCGCGCGACAGGGTGCGGCGGTTCGGCGTGATGACCGTCGTCCTGTGACCCTTGGCGAACGGGGCGAAGATGCCGTCCCTGCTGGCGATGAAGAACTCACCGTAGCCCTGCGCGGCCAGGAGATGACCGCAGTCGAGCAGCAGGTGGTCCGCGCTGTCGGGCTCCCGGGGCGCGATGAGGACCCTGGGGCACCGGCCGGCGAGCAGGGCCAGGTGACGTCGCAGTGCCCACGTCTGGGCGGCCACGACGGTGTGCTGCACCGGGCCGGCCACGGTGAAGATCGCTTCGAGTCGCCGGGACGCGAGGCTGTCGGGCACCCGGTCGCCCTGCTCGTGGAGCATGTTCTCAAGGTCGATGAGCAATGCCCTCCGGGGCGGGCCCGGCCGGGGGACGGCGCTGAGTGTGCTCCTTCCGATCCGGGCTCCGAGGGGTGTCAGGGGGTATCGATCCCGGCGGCGGAGGGGCCGGGGCCTGGGCATGTCCAACGGGGTTGGACGCCGCCACTGTCGTTGCATCATGATGAATCAGTATGGGTCCGGCCGTGGAGCGACTCAAGACGCCGACCGTCCTCCGGGCCCGATTGGGGAGGGCTCCACATGGGGAATGACCCTCTTCACCGGTGCTCAGCATGGGGAGGACTCCCCAATCGGCGAGAAGCGGTTGACCGGTCAGAGAGGCGGGTGGTTGGGTTGCAGCGTACTGAATCGGTGAATGAATGTGCATGAGTGAGTGCCGGCTGCGGGACCGGCCGGCCGTGCCGTGCCACCCCATCGCCGTGCCCGGATCGACATCGGGGACGAAATGAGGTGGGCATGAACGAACCGATCGAGCCGCCCGAGGAGCGGCAGCAGCTCGCCGCCGAGCTGCGGAAGCTGCGCGACCAGGCGGGGGTCAGCGGCCGTGAGCTGGCGACGGGGATAGGGGGGATCAGCCAGTCCAAGGTGTCGCGGATCGAATCCGGCAAGGCGATGCCGACGCTGCCGCAGGTCGAACGGTGGGCCGATCTCACGGGCGCCTCACCCGAGCAGAAGAGAGCACTGATCAAACTGGCCGAACGTGCCTTCACGGAGATCCATTCCTGGTCGAGGCCCCTGCGAGACAGTCCACACGCCCAGCACGAGATCAGCGAACAGGAGGCTGACGCATGGATGGTCCGCACCTTCCAGCCCTCAAGCGTCCCGGGACTGCTGCAGACCGCGCAGTACGCCCGGCACGTGTTCGGCCTGTCACCGCTGCCCAGCGTCAGGGAGGACATCGCCGCCGCGGTCGCCGACCGGATGCGGCGCCAGCTGGCGGTGTACGAGCTCGACCAGGGCTTCGAGTTCCTGATCACCGAGGAGGCGCTGCGCTGGTGCCCCGGCCCGGACGCCGCCGCGCTCCTGCCCGCCCAGCTCGACCGCGTCGCCTCGCTGAGCACGCTGGAGAACATCTCCATCGGCGTCCTTCCGGCCGGCGGGCAGGCCCTGGCCTACGCCTCCCACGGCTTCGTGATCTACGAGGGGCACGAGGCCGACGCCACCTTCGTGACGGTCGAGGCCATCCACGCCGGCATGAGGCTCTTCGATCCCGGCGAGATCGACATCTACAAGCAGACCTGGTTCGCGCTGGAGCGGATGGCGGTCTTCGGCGACGAGGCCCGCGGCCTCCTCGCGGAGCTGGCCTCCGAACTCCGCTGACCGGGGCGGCGCCGCCCCCGCGCCGCCGACCGGCGGAGCAGGGGACGCCCCGGCGCGTGCGCCTCGGCCTCCCGGTACCGCGGGGGGCCTCAGTGCTCGATGAAGCCGCGCACCGCCGCGGCCAGCGCCGTCCGTCCAGCGCGTGCCAGCGGGGGGACGGGCCCGTCGGGTGCCTTGGAGTCGCGCACGCAGAGCACCCCGCCGCTCACGGCGAGCTCGACGCATTCGCCGTGGGGCCCCGCTGTGGGTGCTCTTACGCCATTCCAGGGAGCCGCTGACCCGCCCATTCTCGGTCCTGCTCATGATGAACGACCGCGGGTGGTGGCCAGAGCCGGCACCCGGCCGGGCCCGTTCCCCGTAGCGAGCGTCGCGCAGATCCATTGCTGGGCCGGGCCGGGCGGCTGGCGCGTCCCTACGGGGACCGCAGGCAGGCCGGCGTCACGACGTTCGAGCAGGCCGAGCGGCACGAACGGCGCTGGTTCGCCGAGCATGACGCCGCGTCCGAGATCGCGTGGCGGCTCACCTGCCTGCATGAGCTGCGGTACGGCCGCGGCGCCCGCGACCGCGACCGGCTGGACCGCGACCTGCGCCGGCTGTATCCGGTCGTGGCGGACATCTCCCAGCCGATCACCGAGACGCGGGACATCGGGTTCCCGAGCATCCTGGAGGTTCTCCAGGAGGGCATCGGCGCCAAGCGGACCTCCCGTCCCTCGACGCTGACCGAGGGCATGGCACGCCGCCAGGCGCGGGCCTTCCGCTCGCGCTTCGTCGGCCTCTCCTACCAGCGCCGCATGCACTCCGGCATCTCGGACTTCCCGCGGGAGCTGTTCTACGGGGGTGTGTCCCTCCGGGACGCCAACACCATCGCCGTCCGCGACAACAATTGGGGGATAGGCGTCCTTGTAATAGAGGGTAGACCACGGCTGGTTCGAGCGATTCCATTGCGGGTCGCCCAGGTCCACGTCCGGAACACCATGCTGGGCGGATCGGGCAGGTCCTTGAACCAAAACCTGGTGATCACGCCGAAGTTGCCGTGCGCGCGGGGTCCTTCGGTGTCTGCCGCACGGCCTCGGCCAGCGCGTCCCGGGCCTCCTCGGGGGAGCGGACCAGCCGGACATATTCGGATTCGGCTATCCATCGCTGGTTGAATCCGCGGCTGAGCGCCGGGTGCCGCTTGTCACCAGGCCGCACAATCGCCGACAACTCGGGCGAATTCGAGGTCATCAACACCACCTCCGCAGGGAACCCTTCCTCGCCGAGCCGCCGCGCGGGGCGCGAAAGCCCCCGACTACTATCAGTTTTACATCGCGCACTCTACGGAAACGCCTAGGGGTCGACGGTTGCGGCCCAAGTCGGGTGCAGCGTTCGGTCAGGTGTGGGCTTCCGTCTCAAGCGGCTTTCGCCATGGGCTGTCGCGGCGGAAGAGCCATAGTCCGATGGCCAGGAGGATCAGGCCGATGATCCCGTCCAGCCAGTAGTGGTTGCCCGTCACTACGACGACATAGGTCATCAACAGCGGGTGAAGCACGATGATCCAGCGCCATGGGCTCCGCGCGATCCTCACGACCGCGATCGCGAACAGGAACGACCAGCCGACGTGCATCGACGGCATGGCGGCGTATTGATTGAACAGGCCGTGGTTCTCGTACGAGCCGCCGTACACGGCATGGCCGAACAGTTGCGCGGTGTCGGCCATCCCGAGATCAGGGCGCATCCGCGGCGGTGCCAGCGGGTAGACGAAGTGCCCCACGAGCTCAAGACCGGTGATGGACACGATTACTCGGCGAAACCAAAGGAAATGCTCTGGGTGCCAGAGCAGTAGCCAGGCCGTGACCAGCACGAAGTCCGTGAAATGGACGTACTTGTAGTAGAGGTCCGCCGCGCGGATTCCCGGCTCCCAGTGCAGCGCCCACCGCTGCAGGGACGCCTCGCTGGGGATGTGCAGCCAGCGCTCGAAATGCCACACGTCGTCGGAGTTCGGGAACGCCCGGCCGATGTGTCGCCCGGCCACCGCCCGGCCGATGGTGTAGACAATCCACAGCGCGCCGAGGACGAGCGCGTGCCGCAGGGCGTGCCGCCAGGTCGACCAGGAGCGTATGGACGGGGCGCTGGCCGGCGCCCCGAGCTCGTCGTCGGACGTCACGAGGGTGATCCTACGACGCGCCCGTAACCCCCGGCGGCCGGGAGGTCGTGTGCCGCACGGCAACGTCACGTTTCCCTTCAATTATCAGTAAACTCATCTGAGTCAGAGGTTTCGGAGTATGCGGAGGCGCGCCATGGCAGGCCCGGGGGCTTACGTATTCGGGGATGAGGAACGGCGCGAGGTCGAGGACGTCCTCACAAGCGGGCACCTATCCCGCTACGGTTCCGCCGACGATCCCGGCTTTACTCAGAAGGTGCATACCCTCGAACAGGAATTCGCCGCGCACTGCGGTGTCGCGCACGCGGTCGCGACAAGCTCTGGAACCGGCGCCCTGCTCATCTCGCTGCTCGCCGCGGGCATTGGGCCCGGCGATGAGGTCCTGGTACCGGGCTTCACCTACGTCGCGACCATGGGCGCGATCGTCCATGCCCGCGCGGTGCCGGTGCTCGTCGAGGTCGACGAGTCGCTGACGATGGACCCCCAGGACCTGCGCCGCAAGATCACCCCCCGGACCCGGGCCGTGCTCGTCGTCCACATGCTGGGCAACGCGTGCGACATGCGCCAGATCCGCAAGATCGTCGAGGAACGCGACCTCGTCCTGATCGAGGACGCCTGCCAGGCCGGCGGCGGCAGCTATGACGGCCGCGCGCTCGGCTCCTTCGGGGCGCTCGGCGCTTTCTCGTTCAACCGGTACAAGATGATGTCGACCGGCGACGGCGGCATCGTGGTCACCGATGACCAGCGGCTCTACGAGAGGGTCTTCGCCCTGCACGACCAAGGGCACATCCCTCTGCGAGCCGGCGGCAAGATGGCGGGGCACGCCCGCAGCCTGATCGGACTGAACTTCAAGATGAACGAGTTGACGGGGGCCGTCGCGCTCGCCCAGCTACGCAAGGTGGACGGGATCGTCGCGACCCTGCGGGAGAAGAAGGCGGCACTGCGGGCGCGCATCCCGGACCTGCCCGGTGTGCGCCCGCGGGTGCTCAACGACCCGGCCGGGGACTGCGCCTCACTGCTGACCTATCTGTTCGACGAGCGGGAGCACGCCGAAGCGGTGGCGGCACGCCTCGGCGTTCGCACGGTGGCCGGCTCGGGCTGGCACGTGTACGGGCTGATGGACCAGATCGTCGAGCATAAGACCCCCGTGCCGGGCTGGTCGGAGCCCGCCCGGTACGCCCAGCCCGGCGACCTGCCGCGCACCGACGACATCCTTGGCCGCGCGATCAACATCAGCGTCGGAGTGGTCGACAACGGCATCGGTGCCGGTTTCGGTATCAACATCGCCTCCTCGGACGCCGAGATCACCTTGGTGGCGGAGCGATTCGCCGCTGCCTGCGAGGCCGCATGAGCGCGGCTCGCGGCGTTCCGGTCACGTCCGCTTCCCCGTCCGTGCGCCTTGGCCTGATCGGCTTCGGCAAGCTCGGTGCCGTCCACGCCCGGCACATCGCCGACTGCCCGGGCGCGGACCTCGCCGCGGTGTGCGACACCGAGTCCGCCGCACTCGAATGGGCCGCCGCCGAGCACGGCGTGCCGGTCACCACCGACCTGGACGAGTTCCTCGCCATGCCGTTCGACGGCGTCGTCATCGCCTCAAGTACCCCGGCGCACGCCGGGCACATCCTGGCCGCGGCCCGTGCGAACAAGGCGATCTTCGTAGAGAAGCCGGTCTGCCTGACCCTGCGGGACACCGACCTCGTCCTTCAGGAGGTCGTGGACGCGGACGTGCCGTTCCAGATCGGCTTCCAGCGCCGCTGGGACTCCCGCTACCTGCGCGCCAAACGGATCATCGACTCCGGCGACATCGGCGAGCCGGTCCTGTTCAAGACGCACGGGCGCGACCCCAACGCCTCCGATCCGGCGAACTGGGGCCTGGACCGCAACGGCGGGCTGTTCCTCAACTGCGCGATCCACGACTTGGACGCGGCCCGCTTCCTGCTGGGCCGCGAGGTGCGGAGCGTGACCGCGACCGGCGCGGCGCTGGTGCACAAGGGCTTGCGGGACAAGGGCGACATCGACACCTGCTCGATCGCCCTGCACCTCGGCGAGGACGCGATGGCGCTGACCGAATGGAGCCGCTACGCCTCTTACGGCTACGACATCGCGATGGAGGTCGTCGGCACCGAGGGCATGGTGCAGTTCGGCCGCGAGCGCGACTGGGCGGTGCTCGTCCGGCCGTCGGTGCGTGACGGGGCCTCGGTGTTCGACGTGTTCGGCGACGCCTACCGGAACTCCATTGAGGCGTTCGCCGCATCCGTCGCCAAGGGGACGCCGACCTCGCCGGGTGTGGAGGACGCCCGGACGGCCCTCCACATCGCGCTGGCCGCCCGGCGCTCGTTCGAGACGGGGCAGACCGTGCCGGTGGAGGCTCTGCCGCCGCTGACCCGTGGCCGTGCGGCCGGGTCCCGCGCGGGCGCCGTGCGGGAGCTGCCCGCCTGATGGCATCGCGGCGATGCTTGTGCGATATGAGGCGCGAGCACGCGGGAGCACCGTGACCGGGCGTGGCGCGAGCACCCTGGCCACGGGTTCGGCGAAGGAGGTCCCGTGAACGGCTGGGCCGCCCTGGTCGCGGTCGGGGCCGGCGGCTGCTTCGCGCTCAGCGCCGCCTTGCAGCACCACGCGGCGCACCGGGAGGTTCGCGACGACGTCCTGGCACCTCGGACGATGGACCCTCGGCTGCTGATCCGCCTGGTGCGCCGGCCGCTGTGGCTGGGCGGCCGCCTGGCCGCCGTCCTCGGCGTCGTCCTGCAAGCCCTCGCCCTGCGTGCCGCACCGCTGTCCCTCGTGCAGCCGCTGCTCATCATCGGCCTGGCGTTGTGCGTCGTGCTCGAACCCCGGCTCGGGGGCGACCGCGCCGACCGGCAGACCCTCGGCGCCGCGTTGCTGGCCACGAGCGGTCTGACGGTCTTCATGGTCGTCGCCGAGCCCGGGGCCGGCAGCGGCACGCTCACGGCGGCCACGATGGGCGTCGTGGCCGGGGCGTGCGCGCTGGCGATCGCCGGATGCCTGGCCGTGGCCCGGCGGAGGCCCAACACGGCGGGCGCCGCGCTCGGGATCGCCACCGGCATCGCGTTCGGGCTCACGGCCGCCGTGCTCAAGGCGGGTATGGGAGCCTTCGATGACCCGGTCGCGCTTGTGACGGGCTGGGCGCTCTACGCCTACCTCGGCTGCGCGGTCGTGGCCCTGCTGCTCAACCAGAACGCTTTCCTGACCGGATCGCTGACCACCCCGCTGACCGCGATAACGCTGAGCGAGCCGCTGACGGCCCTGCTCATCGGGCTGACAGCCTTCCAGGAGCACGTCGACGTCACGGGCCCACGAGCGGTGCTCATGCTGGGCGGCCTCGTCGCGATGGCCTACGGTGTCCACCGGCTCGCGGGGTCTCGCCCGACCGCCCCGTCCCCGCCCGTGTCCACCAGGCCAGAGCCCACCCAGAACCCCTCCAGAAGCCCCGAAACATAGGCTGAGCGCGCGACCGGTAATGTGACGATATTGTGAAGTCAAGAAGCGAGTCAACCTCGTCTTTTTCGACTCACTATCTGTCTTGAATTGTTTGACGATGGTATTCCAAACTGCCTGATCTTGCACTCGCGCCCGTCCATTATGTGCTGCTCGGAAACGCGGCCCTGAGTGCGAGCGGGCATCCTGCCGTACTCTGCGCCGCCGGGTCGGTGGGCCGCTTCCGGTAGGCCGCCGCGTGCTGCGCGCCGGGGTCCCGCTGGGTGACGCCCTCGTTGCGGCCGCCGTCCCGGCAAGTTCATTCTCTCCGCCCCTATTCACTTGGCCGAGGAATGGGTAGAATAAAGGCACCTAGGAAGGGATCGTCGTGACATTTACCGTGCCTTCGCCTGCTGGCTTCTTCACGTCCTGGATCGACGGATCGTGGCGCGAAAGCGACACGCAGTACCCGGCGATCAACCCCGCCACGGGCCGGTCGTTCGCCACCTTGGCGGCGGCCTCGACAAGCGACGTGGATGCCGCCGTCGCCAGCGCCGGGGCGGCCTTCCGCAGGACTCGCGACACACGGCCGGCCACCCGCGCCGAATGGTGTCGCTCAGCCGCCCAGGTGCTGCTCGCCTCGCACGAGGAACTCGCCGAGGTGCTCTCCACCGAACACGGCAAGCCGATTGCCGAGGCCCGCGGCGAGATACTGTTCGCGGTCCGCGGGCTGGAGATGGCCGCGGAGTCGGTTCTCGCCCTGGGCGGGGAGACGCCGCAGGTGCAGGACGCGAACAAGCGGACGATCGTGCGCCGCGAGGGACTGGGCGTATGGGCGGTCATCACCCCGTGGAACTTCCCGGTGAACATTCCGGTCGAGTATCTCGGCCCGGCCCTCGCGTCCGGCAACGCCGTGGTGTGGAAGCCGGCTCCCACCACGGCCGTCGTGGCGGCGAAGTTCCGGGAAATCCTCCTCGCGGCGGATTTTCCGCAGGAATTGCTGCAGTTGGTGATCACGAACGAGGTCGCGGTCGCCAGCCATCTGGTGACGCACCCGGGAATTGTCGCGGTCGGCTTTACCGGTGGCAGCGGGACCGGGCAATCCATCGCCAAATCGGCCTGGGACAAGAAGCTCCTGCTGGAGCTGGGCGGAAACTCGCCCATCGTGGTTCTCGGTGATGCCGACCTCGAAGTCGCCGCGGCGGCGATCTCGAACGCGGCGTTCTGGAACGCCGGCCAGGTGTGCAGTGCCGCCGGCAAGGTGCTGGTGGCGGCGTCGTGCGCGGACGAGCTCACCCGGCGGCTCGCGAAACGCGCCGCGGACACGGTTCTGGGGTCCCCGCTGGATCCCGGGGTCACCATGGGTCCGGTCCACTTGGAGTCCAGCATCGCTCGGTACGACCGGTTGATCGAGGACGCCCAGGAGCACGGTGCGGACGTCGTGACCGGGGGTGAGCGGATCCAGGACCGGGACGGCTTCTTCTTCCCGCCCACTGTCGTCACCTCCGTCGGTCGTGACGCCGCCCTCTTCACCGAAGAGACCTTCGGCCCGGTCGCCTCGCTGTCGGTCTTCGACGACGAGGAGGACATGGTCGCGGCCGCGAACGCCGGCGATTACGGGCTCGTCGGCTCGCTGTTCACGACCGACCTCTCCAAGGGCTTCCAGATAGGCGAGCGCATCGACTGCGGGCTGGTCGTGGTCAACGACTCCTCCAACTACTGGGAGTTCAGCCTGCCGTTCGGTGGCGCGGCCGGACGGCGGTCTGGTCGGGGCCGGCTTGGCGGACGCTGGGTCATCGACGAGTTCAGCCAGGTCAAGACCCTCGCGATCGACGTCCGGTGACGTACTCGGGGTGACCTACCCGGAGGGCAGGGCGACGTCCCGCTCGGTCAGGGCCGCGACCTCCTCGAAACCGAAGCCGGGTGCGACGGTTTCGAGGAGGAAGCGGCCCTCCTGCCAGCCGAGGACGCCGTTCTCCGAGTGGAGCACGATGTCGCGGCCCTCGCGCCGGGTGGGAACTCGATCTGTTGACCTGGCAGTTCTCGATCAGGGTGGTGGAGCGGTACGGGCCGCTGCCGAGGGATAGACCTTGTTGATCGTCATGGTGTTTCCTTCCCGCCGGTGAGGCTCGGGTCCGCGAGCACTGCCTCCTGGTCTTGCCCCAGGGCCGGTGCCGGAGCCGGGTCCGGCGGAACGTAGCCGCGCATCGTGAGCGGGAACCCCTTGCGGCGGGAGTCGCCGTCGCCCAAGAAGACCCGTCGCTCACGAAACCGTGGTTCGCGCCCGCGCTCGGCCGCCGAGAGCACCGGCGCGTTGGCCACTCCCGCCTCGGTCAGGGCGCGGGCGCATTCCGCCCGCGGACGAACGCGGGTCCACACCCCGATCAGCTCGTCCACGAGAGCCTCGTGCTCCCACCACCACTCCTCGGATCTCCCCGTCAGCTCCTCGGGCGCGACGAGTCCCGCCAGCGCGTCCCGTTCGGCCTGACGGCGGCACGCGACCGCGACCCATTGGCCGTCACCCGCGCAGGGGTAGACGTCGTGGGGGGTACCGCTGGGGCGCCGGTTACCGGTGGGTACGGGAAGCGCGCCCGTCGCCGTGTGCTCGGCGATCCGGTCGGCCAGGGTCCAGCTGATGAGCTCGCGCTGCGAGAGGTCCAGGTGGACGTCGCGGACGCCGCGTTCCAGGCAGTACGCGACCAGGCCGGCGCCGAAGAGGGATGCCGCTTGGTCGGGATAGTTGACCTCGGCGGACGACCACATCGGCCCGCCGCCCAGGTATCCCGTCACGGAGGCCAGCCCTGACAGGAGGTCGAGCGTCGACCCGTACGACCTGCGGCCGGCTTCGGGGCCGTTCTGCCCCTGGCTGGACAGGGAGAGGTAGACGAGCCGCGGGTTGACCGCGCGCAGGGTTTCGAAGTCGGCCCCCAGCCGCTTGGTCACGCCCACGGTGAAGTTCTCGATCACGACGTCCGCCCGGGCGGCCAGCCGGTGCAGCATTTCGCGACCGGCCTCGGTCTTGAGCTCCAGCACCACAGCCAGCTTGCCCGCGTTGTTGGACTCGAACATGGGCGAGATGTCCCGACCGTTCGCGCTCGGGGGTTGGCCCGCCACCGGCCATTGCCGGAACGGGTCCGGATGGCTCGCCGACTCGACCTTGATCACCGTGGCGCCGTAGTCGGCGAGAAGGCGTCCGGTGGCCGCGCCCGCCGTGATCGTCCCGAGGTCGAGAACGGTCACGCCCGCGAGCGGCGCCACAGATCCGTTCCGGGGGGACGACCCCTCACGAGGGGCTGGAACAGGCGTGTGGACGGTCGGTGTCGACGGCGGTTGCCGCCCGGCGTGCTTCCACGCCTGCGCTGCTAGTCCCCCGTCACCGAGCGCTGGTGGCGGTCCGGAGCGCCACGGCAGTCCCTCGGCGCGAGCCGGGGGCCCGACGGGTGCGACCGTTCTCCCGTCCTGGCGCGGCCCGCGGAAGAAGCTGCGCGACCCGTACTGCCGGTCGCCATGCAGGTCGCCCAGGTCGGCGCTGAAGCCGACGGCGAGTCCCAGCGCCTGCGCGCGCTCGTAGACCGTCCGCTTGGGCAGACGTGCCGCCCACCTCTCGATCACCGGCCACCCCTGCTCCTGATCGGGGGCCGACGCCGGCGCCGACTCGCCGGCGAGTTCGATCAGCAGGTCCCACTGCTCGGGCTGGAAGATGATGCCGACCCAGCCGTCGGCCGCGCGGACGATCCGCCACTGCCCCGCGGTGGCCCCCGTGCGCGTCGGCGCGGTACCGGCGACGGTGGTCTCGATGTCGCTCTTCCAGTCGATGTACGCCGCGACATCGCACAGGGCGACGTCGACGACATCGCCCTGCGCGACGTGCGCGCGGCGGCGGAGGGCGAGCATGCCGCCGAGGAAGCCCGCGAAGGCGGCGGCGTGCGCCGCCTGTTCCCCGCCGAGGCTCAACGGGGGACGGTCCGGCTCGCCGATCATCGAGGCGAGGCCGCCGTAGCACTCGGCGAGCAGGCTGTCGCCGGGGTGGTCCGAGCGCGGGTCGTCCAGGCCCGCCGCCGTGATGCTCACGGCGACGAGGCCCGGCCAGGCGCCGCGGATCTCCGGCGCGGTCAGGCCGACGGCACGTGCCCGGGCGGGGCCGAGGTCGGTGAGCAGGAGGTCGGCACGGTCCAGTAGGTGGCCCAGTGCCGTCCGGCCGTCCGTCGTGTCCAGATCGACGACCACGCTGCGCTTGTCCGCGTCGAGGCTGGAGAAGGCGAAGCCGACGCCGTGCTCGTCCAGGGGTCCCTGCGTCCTCAGCGCGTCCCCGCCGGGCGGCTCGCACAGGATCACGTCGTGTCCCAGCCCGGCCAGGAGCCTGCCGCAGACCTTCGCGGCCACGCCGCTGGAGAGCTCGACGACCCGCAGCGCCGTATCCGGGCCGTGCCGCCGGTCGCCGTCCAGCTCCTCGTCTGGTCGTGTCATCGGCTAGCGCGCCGACTCGGTGGCGCCCGGATCGGAGCGCTCCCACTCCCAGCCGCCCTCGGGACGGGGCCAGTTCAGCACGGTGGCCGCCGTCCGGCCGAGTATCCAGACCTTGTCCTCCTCGCTGAGGAAGTCGAGCGTGTACCGCACGTGGTCGAGGTTCTCCCGCCAGGTCGCCCCGCGCACCCGCGTCGTGTCCGAGGCCCACATGAGCCGCTGCGGCCCGTACGCGTCGTAGACACGGCGCAGCGTCGGGGTCAGCGACGGATAGGGGTACGGCTCGGCCGTGTAGTCGGGGATCGCGGAGTACTTCATGTAGACGTTCGGGTACTTCACGAGCGGGAAGATGTCGTCGATGTGCGCCCAGAGGTCCTGGGTCAGCGGGTCACCGATGATCAGGCCCATGTGGTCGACGATCAGCCGCAGGTCGGGGTGCCGCTCCGCGATCGCGGCGACCTTGCGGACCTCGGGGCCGTAGATCAGCAGCATCAGGGGAATGCCGAGCCGTTCCGCGGCCTCCCAGAACCACGGAAACGTGTCGACGTCGATCCAGTCGCGTCCGCGGAAATCCGGGTAGCTCATCCGGATGCCGCGCATCCAGGGGTTGTCGAACCAGTGCTCGATGCGCTCCCGGTCCGGGTCCCAGAGGTCGAACCTGCCCATCACGCCGAACCGTCCGGGGTGCTCAGCGGCCCAGGCGAGCTGCGGCGAGTTGTCGTTCCCCGCCCAGATGGCCGGGACGATCGCCACGGCGTCGATGCCGAGTTCGTCCATCCTGGGCAGGATCTGCTTCGGCGTGGACTCAGGTTTCCCGGTGTAGGTCTCGCCGATGTCCGGCCAGGGCCGGTCCGGGGTGTTGGGCAGGAACATATGGATCTGGGTGTCGAGGATGAACATGCCTCTCCCTCATCAAGGTCGCCGAACGGTCGCTCCGGCCGGAGACGGCGCCCGCGGAGTGAACGAGACGTTCCGGTACCAGAGCCGCCACGGCGTCGTGTGCCTGGCCCAGGAGGCGGGGCCCGGCGTCCAGGTGTCCGCCTCTATCAATGTGCGCAGCGTCGCGTGGACCTGCTCGTCGGTGGCGCCCGCCAGCTCGTAGACGGCGAGGTAGCGCGGGCAGCCGGGTTCCGGGTGCTCCAGTGCGTGCCGCAACGTGTACTTGGTCCCTCGGCTGAAGCCGCCGACGGCCGTTGCCTCAGGCATGTGGACGTTGGTGTAGAAGTCGTCGAATGCGGCCAGCTCGTCGCCGACGTCCGCCGGCGGGTCGATCCCGATGATGTAGATCGCGCCCGGGGTGCCCGTCGAGGGCGAGGTCTCCGCGTCCTTCTCGTAGATCACCCGCCATCGGTGGGTGAGCAGCTCCGGCCAGAGCGGCGGGTCGTCGCTGTAGGCGGGACGGGTGCCCTCGGCGGCGGTCGTCTGGGCGAGGTATGCGGTGGCCGCCTGCTCGCTCTCGACCTCGTAGGCGGCCAGGTACGCCCCGCCGAGGTCACCCCGCGCGTCCTGCCTCTGGAGTGCGTAGCGGTGCGCGGACGCGAAGCCCGGATACCTCGCGAGGACCTCGGGAATGTGCGTCTCGTCGTAGAACCGGTTGAACCGCGCGACGTCCGCCGGGTCCGAGCCGGCGAAGTCGAGGGAGATCCAGTACAGGAAGCTGCTGGAGAAGGGTGCCGCTGTCATTGCCCTCCGTTCTTGCCCACGGCCCGGCGGTAGGTCGCCGCGCCGTCGGAGAGGACGTCGCTTCGGGCCTGGATCTGCGCGCGGACGTCCTCGCCGTAGTGCAGCGCCGTGGTCCAGTCCGAGATGTGCTGGGGGATCTCGTGCAGCGCCCGCTTCGACCAGTCGAGGCTGACCGGGTCGAACCGCGCGACACCGCGGGCGAGCTCGACGGCGGCGTCGGCGAGCTCGGCCAGCGGGACCGCCTCGTTGACGAGTCCCCACTCAGCGGCGGTGGTGCCGCTGATGCGCTTGGTGGTCAGCACCATCCAGGCCGCGCGCTTCGGCGAGAGACGCAGCTGGGTCGACGGCCCGGCGAGCCCGGGGTACAGGCCGAACCCGAGCTCCGGCATGCCGAGCTGGGCCTCGTGCGCCGCGATGGCGAGGTCGGAGGAGTTGACCAGCGTGACGCCCCCGCCGAGAGCGAACCCGTTGACCGCCGCGATGACGACCGCGGGATGGTGCCGGATCTTCTCCTGGACCGAGTGCCAGCTCGTCCGCCTGCCCTCGACCGTGTCGTCGGCCCCGGTACCCTCCTCGCCCGCCTCCTTGAGGTCGACACCCGAGCAGAAGGCGGTGCCGGCACCGGTCAGGATGATGACCCTCGCCGTCCCGTGGCAGGCGTCGAGGGCGTCCAGCAGCGCCGACCTCGCGGCGCGGCTCATCGCGTTGCGCTTCTCCGGCCGGTTGAGGGTGATTCGCGCGACGCCGTCGCCGAGGTCCTCGTGCAGGACGAGCTGTTCGTTCGCGTGCGCGCTCACTTGGCGGCCTCCGGGTGCTCGACGGCGAACTTGAGGATCGTCCGCTCGCTGAAGCCGGGCTGGAACACGGCGCGGACGGGCAGGTCGAGGGCGAGCTCCTCCGGCGCCTCGACGAGCGTGCTGATGACGGCCGGACCCTCGTCGAGCTTGATGTAGGCCACCAGGTACGGCCTGACCTCGTCGAATTCGCTGAAGTACCTCTGGTGCATCCTGATCCAGGACCACAGCCGCCCCTTCCCGCTGACCTCGCGCCAGCTGAAGGAGCCGGAAAGGCAGCGCGGACACACCTCGCTGTCGGGGAAGCGGTACTCGCCGCACGCGTCGCAGGACTGCAGCCGCAGCTCGTTCTCGGCCAGGCCGTCCCAGTACGGCCGGTTCGCCGGGACGATCTCCGGCAGCAGCCGCTCGTAGCTCTCGGCGCTCATCGCGCGGCCGCCTCGTCGTTGGTGAGGATGTGCGAGGTGACGATCGGCGACGCGCACATGTACTGCACCGTCGCGCATCCGGGCACCTGCCTGGCACCCGCCTCGCCGCGCAGCTGGCGCACCGACTCGACGTGGTGCGCCCAGCCCTGCATGTAGCTCTCGCTGGTGTGCCCGCCTGCCGTGTTCAGCGGGCGCGGGCCGTCGTGGCGGATCTTCTTCTCGTCGACCCAGCGCCACCCTTCGCCGCGCGGCGCGTGGTTGAAGCCCTCCAAGGTGAACAGGATGGTGGGCGTGAAGTTGTCGTAGATCTGCAAGCAGTCGACCTCCTCCGGCGCGATGCCGGTCTGCTCGTACAGCCGGCTCGCCACGTCCTGGCAGGCGGAGTGGAAGAAGTCCTCCGCCGTGTAGTAGTTGGTGACGTGCGCCATGCCCGCCGTCGCGGCGACGCGCACCGGCGGCTTGCGAAGCGATCTCGCGCGCTCCATCGAGGTGACGATGAAGGCGACGGCACCGTCGTTGATGAGGCAGTAGTCGAGCAGTCGCAGCGGCTCGGCGATGAACCGGGACCCCAGGTAGTCCTCGCGGGTGATCTCCTGCTGGAGGACGGCGACCGGGTTGAGCGCGGCATGCCGGCGGTTGTTGATCGCCAGCGGCGCCAGCGCGTCCTCACCCGCCCCGTACATGTTCCGATATCGCTGGTACATCAAGGCGACGTAGGCGCCCGGCGAGGTCATGCCGTACATCTCGTCGTAGGCGGCGGTCGGGCCGCCGCCGTCGCCGCCGTACCTCACCTTCGACGACCGCCCGTTGTTGCCGTAGACGCACGCGACCACGTCGGCCATGCCGCTCCTGATCAGCGCGACGGCCTCTTGCAGGGCGATGCCGCTCATCCGCCCCGTCCCCTCAAGATCGTGGACGAAGCGAGGGTGCTTGAGGCCGGCCACGGTGGCCAGCCGCTCGTACCCCACGCGACAGGAGAGCAGGCCGTCGATCTCGTCCTTGTCGATCCCGCAGTCCTCGATCGCCTCCCGGAGGGCGCCGGCCGCCAGGGCGTAGGCGTCCCGGGGGCGATCCGTGGGGGCGTAGAGCGCGCGGAAGTCCGACTGCCCTACGCCCACGATCGCGATATCAGCTAGCTCATGCTGCATGCGTCTCTCCGGTCGGTTGGCCATTGCTTGCCCGACCGAGTCGGGCACGACTTCTCGGGGTGCGCCGCCGCGCGGTCAGGCCGGGCACGCGGCGAACCGGCACCCGCCCAGGGCGGTCAGGCTCCCGAGGCTCGTTCTTCTTCCAGCTTCGCGACGGCCGCCAGCGCCGACTCCTTCGCGGCCTCCACGTGGTACCGGGCGAGTTGGACGGCGCGTTCGGCGTCCCGGTCCGTGATCGCCGCGACGAGGTCGCGGTACTCCTGGTCGGATCTCTCCCGGCGTCCGGGAACGCTGAGCGACAGCCGGCGCAGCGCGTGGATGCGGGCGTGCAGCGGTGCGAGGGTGGACTCCAGCAGGGCGTTCCTCGCCCCCGCCAGCAACAGCTCGTCGAAATGGTAGATCGCGGAGAGCTGGTCGTCGTCGCTCTTGCCCGGCCGCGTGAGCTTGACCAGTTCCAGGACCTCGCTGTCCGTGGCGCGCTGGACGAAGAGCGACACGGCTTCGGACTCCAGCGCCGCACGCACCTCGTAGAGCTGGCGGACGTCGTCGCTGCCGAGCACCGCCACCCGCACGCCCTTTCTGCCCGACATCTCGACGAGGCCCAGCGCTTGGAGATGGCGGACCGCCTCGCGAATCGAGGTCCTGCTCACGCCGGTGAGCTCCATGAGCTCACGCTCGGTGAGCCGGCGCCCCGGCAGCAGCGTGCCTTCGAGGATGGCCTGCCGGACCCTGCGCACGACGAGTTGCGGAACGGTCTCCGCAGGGCGGTCGATCCGCAGGTCCGGTCCGGTCTCTGGCATGCCATCTCCTCACTTTGTATGACGTAATATAGTCATACCTTCGGGACGGGATCAACCTCCGGTGCACCTAGTGCACCGGCACGGTCACGGTGCACCTCAACCGCCGATGAACAGCGACAATGCCATCTTCTCGGCAGATCTTGTGCGCTCTCCACTGTTGACGCGGCCTAGTACGTCTGATTTGGTACGTCATACAAACACCACGGTCGGACAGGGTGACCTCCTGTTCACCGCACGTTCGCGGAGCACGGCACCCAAGGACACCCACCGACCTTGCTCCGGCCAACAGCTCCCATCCCACCCGCACCAGCGTCTTCCTAAGGAGGAAGGATGTTGAGTCGATCGGTCGGCAAGGGGCACAGGAGAGGTCCCCGGGTGCTCGCACCCGTTGCGGCCTTCGCCATGGTCGTCAGCCCCGCGGCCGCATGCTCCACGGGCTCGTCGGAGGGACAGGGGGGTGCGTCCGGGGGCATGCTCCGTGTCGGCGTGGTCGCCAGCACGATCTCCACCAACGACGCTTACTCCAACCTGAGATCCCAGGACTTCTACGTCCGCAACGCCACGCTGTACGAGCCGCTCGCCCACCGCACGAAGGACGGCGGTTTCCAGTGGGCGCTCGCCACCGGCATCACGCACAACAAGGACAACACCGAGTGGACGGTCAAGCTCCGTCCGAACGTCAAGTTCCACGACGGGAGCACGTTCGGCGCGGACGACGTCATCGCGGTCTTCAACCGGATCCTCGACAAGAAGAACGCGCTCATCGAGCGCAACTACGTCGACTTCATCGATCCGAAGGGCATCGAGAAGGTGGACGACCTGACGGTGCGGTTCAAGCTGCCCAAACCGTTCGGGCCGTTCGAGTTCGCCGTCTCCAACAGCAACATCATCTTCTATAAGAAGGGATCCAAGCCCGCGCAGGCGATGGGGACGGGTCCGTTCAGCCTCGTCTCGTTCACCGCCGGGCGGGAGACGGTCGTCAAGAGGTTCGACAACTACTGGGGGCCGAAGCCCAAGGTCGACAGGGTCAAGCTCATCAGCTTCAAGACCGCGGAGGCGTCGACCAACGCGCTGATCGGCCGCCAGATCGACGCGAGCTCCAACATCCTCCAGACCTCGCTCCCGACGATCGAGAAGACGCCTGGCCTGAAGGTCATGAAGAGCGACGTGAACCTGAAGGTCAGCATCGGCATGCGCGCCGACACCCCGCCCTTCAACGACGTGCGCGTCCGCCAGGCGATGCGGCTGATCATCAACCGCAAGCTCGCGCTCTCCAACGCCTTCGACGGCCTCGGGGAGGTGGCGAACGACCACTCGGGCTTCGACCGCTGCCTGCCGGACGTCCCCCCGCGGGACCAGGATCTCCCCCAGGCCAAGAAGCTGCTCGCGGACGCGGGGAAGTCGAACCTCAGCATCAACCTGGAGACCGCGGCGAACAAGCCCGGCATGCTCCAGCTGGTCCAGATCCTGGCCGAGGACGCCAAGAAGATCGGCGTGACCATCAAGGTGCAGAAGATGGAACTGGGCGCCTACCTGGAGAAGTGGGGTAAGCGGACGTTCTACACCGGGTACGACACGCGTCCTTACCTGGAGGGCGTGCCCGAAATGATCAGCAACGACGACACGCTCAACCACACGCACTGGCACGACCCGGAGTTCGAGTCGCTGGCCAAGAAGCTCTACGCCACCTCCGACGCGCAGCAGCAATGCGACATCCAGAAGAAGATGAAGAAGATCGAATACGAGCGGGGCGCGAGCATCCTCGCCGCCACGAACCCCACGGTGAGCGTGTACTCCTCGAAGGTGCAAGGCCTCATCCCTGAATTCCCCTCGGGGAACCTGTACGACTTCACCAAGGTCACCATCGACTAATGAGCAGGTAGGGCGGTGTCGCGAACCGGAGTTCGCCCTCCTCGGAGGCGAGGGGGCATCTCCGCGTTCCGCCACCGCGGAGTCGTGGCCAGGGAGCGTCTGCTCATGGCGTTCCGAGCCAGTGGCTGCCCTCGGACCGGACAGTCATGAGCAGACACCCCCCTAGCCCAAACGACGACCGGACACGTTGAACGGGATTGTTGCAATGGCTATTGAGACAACGACCGGCAACGCGGTCGAGGCCGCCCCGCCCACGAGCCGCCCCCGGCGGGCCGCCCTCGCGTGGCCCATCGGCCGGCGTGCCCTGACGGGCGTGGTGACCTTGTGGTGCATCTCCGTCATCGTCTTCATGGCGACACAGGCGATGCCCGGCGATGTCGCGCACATCATCCTCGGGCCCGGGGCGTCCACCGACCAGGTGGCCCAGCTGAATCAGAACCTGGGCCTCGACCAACCGCTGCTCAGCCAGTACTGGGAATGGCTGAGGAACGTCCTCACCGGCAACATGGGCGACTCCCTGGTCAGCGGCCAACCCGTGTCCGAGCTCCTCTCCGAACGGGTCTTCAACTCCGCGACGCTGACCGCGATAGCGATGGTCTTCATCATCCCGCTGTCCCTCGTGATCGGCCTGCTCGCGGCCGTCTTCCGCGACAAGCTGTTCGACCGGTCCTACCTGGGCACCTCGCTCGTCGTGACGGCGACCCCCGACTTCGTCATCGGCAGCCTCGTGATCGCCCTGTTCGGCACCGTCGTCTTCAAGGTCCTTCCCCCGGTCTCGCTGATCCCCCCGGGCGACGCGCCCTGGCAGCATCCGCGGCAGCTCGTGATGCCGCTCGCCGTCATGGTGCTCGTCGGGGTCACCTACCTCTCGCGCCTCGTGCGCGTCTCCTTCATCGACGTGCTGGAGAGCGAGTACGTGCAACTCGCGATCATCAAGGGCCTGTCGATGCGGCGGATCCTGTTCCGGCACGCGCTGCCGAACGCACTCGCACCCAGCATCCCGGCGGCGAGCATCATGGCCGCCTACACCATCGCGGGCTCGGTCGTGATCGAGTACCTGTTCGCGTACCCGGGCATCGGCTCGGCGCTCGTGGACGCCGTCGCCGGCCACGACCTGCCGATGATCCAAGCCATCATCATGCTCATGGCGGTCGCGTTCTTCTGCTTCAACCAACTCGCCGACGTGCTCGGAACCCTGAACAAGTCTCGCTAACAGACGAAGGAGCGTGCGGCCATGATCCGAACGCGACCCAGGGAGCAGGTGGTCCAGGCTCCGCCCAGGAATCTCACCCGCCGCGTCCTGACCTCCCGTCAGACCCGGCTCGGTCTGATCATGCTGCTCGCCATGATCCTCTTCGCGATCATCGGCCCCTTCTTCGCGCCGCACTCGCCGACCGCGGTCCTCGCGAAGCCGTACGCACCGCCCGGCGACGGCCTGCTGCTCGGCGCCGACTCGCTGGGCAGGGACATCGTCTCGCGCATCCTCAGCGGCGGAGCCAACCTGACCTGGATGGCCATCGTCGCCACGTTCGGCGGCGTGACGCTCGGCACCGCCATCGGGCTGATCGCGGCCTTCGCGGGCGGGATCGTCGACACGATCCTCATGCGGATCATCGACGTGATGCTGACGTTCCCGACGATCATCATGGCGATCCTGTTCATCTCGATGGTCGGGCCGAGCCGGGTGATCCTGGTGGTCCTGGTCGCGATCGGCCTGACGCCCGGGATGTCGCGCGTGATGCGCGGCGCGGCGCGTCCGGTGATCAGACGTGAGCACGTCATGTGGGCGCGGACGATCGGGCTCTCGTCCCGCCACATCCTCATGCGGGAGGTGCTGCCGAGCGTGACCTCCCCGCTCATGGTGGAGATCGGGCTCAGGCTCATGTGGTCGGTCGTCGGCCTCGCCTCGCTGAGCTTCCTCGGCTTCGGCGTCCAGCCACCCGCCTCCGACTGGGGGCTCATGGTCAGCGAGAACAAGGACGGCCTCGCCACCCAGCCGCTCGCGGTCTTCATTCCCGCCGCCTGCCTCGCCCTGTTCACGATCGGGGGCAATCTCTTCGCCGAAGGCGCCGCACGCGTGATCGGCCGCACTGAAGGGACGCGTTCATGAAGGCGGTCGAAGTCACCGGACTCACCGTTGCCCTCGACGACGGCAGCGTGATCGCCGACGACGTGTCCTTCGGCCTGGAGAGCGGCCAGGTCATGGGTCTCGTCGGCGAGTCGGGCTCGGGAAAGAGCACGGTCGCGCTCGCACTGCTCGGCTTCGCCAAGGCCGGTGCGAACATCACCGGCGGCAAGGTCGTGGTGGGCGGTGTCGACCTGCTCGCGCTCGCACCGAACGAGTTGCGCGAAGCGCGCCAGAAGCTCATCGGCTTCGTGCCCCAGGACCCCGCGACGGCGCTCAACCCGGCGATGAGGATCGGCACCCAGCTGACCGAGGGAATGCCCGGTACCAAGAAGGAGAACCTGCCGAGGATCCGCCAAGTCCTCGAAACCGTCGGCCTGCCCTCGGACGACGCCTTCCTGCGACGCCACCCCCAAGAGCTCTCGGGCGGCCAGCAGCAGCGAGTGGCGATCGCCATGGCCGTGGGCAAGGGACCGAAGCTGATCGTCTTCGACGAGCCCACGACCGGCCTGGACGTCTCCACCCAGGCGAGGGTCCTGGAGATGGTCGCCCGTCTCTGCGCGGACAACGGCATGGCCGCCGTCTTCGTCTCGCACGACCTCGCGGTCGTCGGCGCCGTCGGCGACCTGGTGACCGTGATGTACGGCGGGCAGATCCTGGAGACCGGATCGCGCGAGGAGGTCCTGCTCTCCGCCGCACACCCCTACTCCATCGCGCTGCTCGAATCGGTCCCGTCGACACGTCAGCGGTTGCCGCTCGTCTCCATCCCCGGTCGGGCGCCGGCGGCCGGAGCCGAGTTCGACGGCTGCGTGTTCGCCGACCGCTGCGCGTTCGTCGAGGACCGCTGCCGTGACTCCGCGCCCCCGCTACTCGTCACGTCCACGGGAAGCGCGGCACGCTGCGTCCGTGTCGACCACGTTCGGCAGAACCAGACGTGCCTGGTCAAGGAGCCCCTGCGACGTGTCGAGAGCAGAGGGGAGGACAGCGCGTCCGTCCTCAGCGTCCGGGATCTGAACGCCTCCTACGACCGAACCCAGGTCTTGTTCGACATCTCCTTCACCGTCGCTCCCGGCGAGTGCCTAGGGGTCGTGGGCGAATCGGGCAGCGGCAAGACGACCATGTCCCGCTGCCTGATCGGGCTCCACGAGGAGCAGTCCGGCAGCTTCGAGATGAATGGGAAGCCGCTTCCGCCACGGTTGCGGGACCGGAGCAAGGCCGTCAAACAGCAGCTCCAGTACGTCTTCCAGAACCCCTACGGTTCGCTGAACCCCCGCGAGACCGTCGCGACCGCGGTGGTGGTACCGCTGAAGCACTTCTACGGAGAACGGGGCAAGGCCGCCCGCAACAGGGCCAAGGAGGCCCTTGAGCGCGTGGAGATCCCGTGGCGGCTCGCGGACCGCTACCCCGCCGAGCTGTCGGGCGGCCAACGCCAGCGGGTGGCCATCGCCCGTGCCCTTGCCTGCAACCCTTCGCTGCTGATCTGCGACGAGGTCACCTCGGGTCTCGACGTCTCCGTCCAGGCATCCGTCGTCGAACTGCTCCGCACGCTGCAGGACGACGGGCTGAGCATGATCTTCATCACCCACAACCTCGCCGTGGTGCGCAGCATCGGCGACCGCGTCGTCGTCCTGAGCCAGGGGCGCGTCGTGGAGTCGGGAGCGGTCGAGTCGGTGCTCACCTCACCGCAGCACGCCTACACCCGCGGGCTCCTCGCCGACACACTCGACGTCGACCGTCCCGACACCGAGACGAGCGACCTCCCAGGATGAGCCCGGCGCCCACGAGCGGGAAGTGGTGATGGCATCGCCGGAAGTCAGGCCGCGGCGGTGTTCCTCCACGACCAGCACCCACTGGAAGACCTCGTCGCCGCCGTCATCGCGCAGGCCCAGCAGGCCCCACCAACGCTGGACTTCAGCGCAGAGGCGGACATCCTGGTCTCCGCCGCAGTGTCTCTCGGCTCCGCCAGGGGCCGCACCCCGGTAGGCAACGACGCGGGACGCGCCACATGCTCGCGGAGCGCGAGTGCTAGCAGAGCAGCGTGGGCGGGGCGGTGTTGCGGGCCGAGGCCCACAACACCGCCCCGCCGCATGTCGTCGGCGGTCAGGTGGCCGGGGCCAACTCAGCGGCGTGGTCGGCCGCCCACCGCGCGAGCGTGCGGCCCTTCCTTCCGGTCACCTGCTCGAACGTGGGTGAGACCGCGGGGGGTTCCTCGGCGTACTCGGCCTGGTAGCCCAGGATGAACTCGGCGATCTGCGGTGGGAGCCCGGCCTGGATGTAGGCATGGCGGGCCTGCCCGTAGGTCAGCGCTTCGAACGCGATCGCACGGCCGAGCCCGGTGCCGATCGCCTCCGCCTGCTGCCGGTGGGTGAGCGCCTGCGGCCCGGTCAACGAGTACGCCTGACCCGCGTGACCGTCCTGCAGCAGGGCGATCGTCACGATCTCGGCGATGTCGGCCTCGTGGATCGGCACCCCGACGCCGTCGGGGTAGGCGTTGCGGACCACGCCCTCCTTGCGGATGGACTCGCCCCAGAAGTCGAGCTTGTTGACGGCGAACTCGCCGGGCCGCACGTGGGTCCAGTCCGCCCCGGACTTCTCGACGACCTGTTCCACCGCGTGCAGCACCTCATAGAAGTCGGCCCGCCGTGTCGTGACGCCAGAGCTGGTCAGGGACACGATCCGGGCGACCCCGGCCGCCACGGCGCGGCTGACGAAGGCTTCCGCGAGATCGGTCGCGTGCTCTGGGTCGAAGATGCCGGGGATGAGGAACACCCCCTGCACCCCGTCGAACGACAGGTCGCCCGGACGGTTCACATCACCCTGCACAACGTCGACGCCGCCGGGCAGCCCGGCGGCCTCGGGGTTGCGGGTGAGCGCCAGGACGGGCCGTCCGGCCGCGACGAGCCGATCGACCACATGCCTGCCCACGGTGCCAGTCGCTCCGGTCACCAGGATGGTCATGGAGAACCTCTTTGTGTGGAAGAACGATGGACGCGGGCCCGCTGCCCAAGACGGTAGGACAGGTCCGGTGGACCTCGCATATGGAACGTTCCCACCTGGCCTTCTGTGGCCGTCCGGCTGCCCCGCCGACGTCGGCCGCGGACCTGACCCCGCACGAGCTGCGCGCGCCCCTGGTCACCGCACTCCTGGACCAATCCCCTTCGGAGCCAAGGCGAGGAGATCGCGAGCATTACCGGCCCTGCCTGAAGAAGACTCCGACGGTCGGGACGCCGATTCGCCTCCCACCGAAGGTCAAACTGGTGACCACCACGCCATGCTCGGACGCGTAGGACGTGCTCCCGGAACGACGGCACATGAGGCCGCCGTCCCCGTCCGCTCAGGACGTGGAGAACCGGGCGGCGCCTTCCCTCTCCAGCCAGGTCTCGAAGTCCATCAAGCCCGGTGATCCCCAAGTGATGGACGCGACCGTGGCCGCCTGCGCCCAGCGCGGCATCGGGATCAGCGCGCACCCCGGATTCCCAGACCTGGTCGGCTTCGGGCGCCGCGCGATGGACCCCACCGCCGTGAGGTCGAGCACCTCACGGGGATCGAAGATGATGTTGTTGAGGAACAGGGCGTAGTCGAACTGGTCATCGGGGACGTCCAGCGCCCGCATCACGCTGCGCACCGGACGCTCCCACGCGTCCCTGACCGCGCCGATCACCTCGTCGCCACCGCGCGGCCGCTCCAGGAAGCCCTGGCGGGACCGGAGATGGATCGTCGCGGTGCCGTAAACCGTCAGCAGCCGTCCCCACTCGCGCACGACGTCCTCGAACAGCGCCTTCCCGGTCTTAGGGGCAGTCATGGCTGCAGTCCCGCAGAGCGACGATGACGTCGTGCAGATAGATCTTGAGCAGTTCCTCAAGTGACGAGAAGTACCGATAGGCCGTCGCGGGCGACAATCCCGCCTGCTTCGCGATGACGGGCACGGACACATTCTCCGGGTCGGTGCGCAGAACCTCCCGGCGGCGTCCAGCAACCGCCGGCGGTTGCGCGCCGCGTCACTGCGCAACCGAGTCCGCGAAGCGTCGCACGTGGGCCTCAGCTCCTGCCTCCCGAGTACGTCTGCCGATCCTCATCCCCGAGGAGCCTATTGGCAGCCCACCCGGCGCCCGCCATCCTGCACCGACCGCACAAGAAGGCCCTCGCTCGACGGTTCCGGCGCCGCGTTGGAGAGTGCTCCGCAGGGGCAGAGGATCTCAAGCCAGGAGATAGCCGGTCTCCGCAACCAGACGGAGTACTTGGCCCAGTCGGCCGTCAACACGGCGCCGCTGGGCGAAGTACCACTAAACACCGCAGCTCTGGTCGATGAGGCAGAGGGCTGATCGCGGTGGCCAGGGCAGAGTTTCCCCTCATAGACCGGGTGATCCGGTGGGCCTCCGCGGCCAGCGTCATCGTGGTGGCCGGAATCGCCGCAGTGATCAGCTACAAGCACATGTACCACCTGGTGCTGCGGTACGGGGAAACGTCGTGGACGGCGGCGCTGCTGCCGGTGAGCGTGGACGGCATGCTCGCGACGACCAGGTCGGCCAGCGCCTCCCGGCGACCTCCCACTCGTGTGACACGTTCGGCCGCAGTCCCGCCGTGTGCCAGGTATCGTGCACCGTCGCGTCCGCCGCTGGGAAGAACACCAGTCGTACAGTTCGCCATGGGAGGCGTCGGCCAACTGGAGACACTCTCTATTCAAGGAGGGTGTCGAGGTCCTCGGGCCCGAACCCGGCATCGAGCAACACCTGCCGGTCATCCTCCGGGATCCAGCCCCACAACTGGGCGGTCACGGCGACCTCACGGTCGCGGGGGTGCGGAAGATCGAACCCGGTGAGGGGCGTGTCCTCCGGGTGGTGGAACAGGAACCGGCGGGCGCTGTTGACCGTGCACGAGTTGCTGTATAGCGCCACTGCGGCGACCCCGGCAACACGGACGTCACGCCCGTGGGGCGAGATCTCGGGCGGCACGGCGGATGGTAGGTACATCGCCAGCGAGTGGCGGCGGGTCAGTGGCGCATGGAGGACGGTCGCGTTCTCAACACCGGTCCCCATGCCCATCCGGGTCGCGTCGGCGTTCGGGACGACAAACACGGGATGGTCGCTGGTCGCGAGGGCCTTCCGCTGGAACACGGTGAGCATCCAGGAGCGGTCTAGGAGTGACTGCGTGACGCGAGGCAGCAACTGCGCCAGGTGCCGCACGTGGTGGTTCGCGTGGACCCGCGCGCGGAGCGGGTTCTTGAAGAGGTCGACCCATTCGCGGTCGACGGTGTCGTCGTCGGCCGGTTCGCCTGAGGCGGCGAGGGCCTCGCGCACCCGTCGGCGTCCGCCTATGATCGTTTCGAGGAGGAGCGCGTGGGTTGCGATCTCGCTCATGGAGTTCCGCACCCCGCCACCGCGCAGGAGTTGCAGCGCCAACCACGCGGCCATGGCGACCCGGTGCTCCTCGGGGAGCGGCCACACCCCGGCGGCGAGTTCGCGCCACGCGTCGGCGGCGAGTGTCTCGATCTGGGAGAGGGCCTGTTCCGCGAGGCCGGACTCGTGCCCGTCGTTGTCGATGACCGTATAGAAGTTGGTCTGCACCGAGGCGTTCGCGATGTTCTGGGTGAAGGTGCGGTCACCCGGCAACATGACCGTTGCGACCCGCTCACGCTCGTCGGCGAAGTACCGCAGATAGAACTTCGACACGACGTGATGGCGCCTCGCCTGCTCCGGCACGTCCCCCCTCAACACCCGTTCTATCCGGCAGAGGTCAGGCTAGGACGCCCCACCGACACGCCGCCCGCGTCCGAGTGAAACCTCCAATTCCGACGGTTCCGAGCCCTCGCGGTGGCTGGCATCTGCCATGTGATGACGGACGAGTATGACGACGGCATCATCGCCAAAGTTACCCGGGCGGCCGACCTGCTGGAGCACCTCCAGGCCATGCAAGCGGAACTCCGCGAGGGCCGCCAGTACGCGCGCCGCGACAATGCACGCGGCGACGAGACCAACCCGATCGTGTGGGTTGAATGGGCGGTGACCAAGGCCACCGCGCCGCTGCCCCTGGCGTTCAGCGCCCTACTCGGCGACGTCATCAACAACCTCCGCGCCGCACTCGACTACTCCACCTGGGCCGCCGTCGACGGAGGCATCCGGGAGACCAACCCTGAGCACTGCGCAACTACGGCGCGGGGGTGCCGGAGGGCGCGCCGCTCCCGATCTGGGCCGAACCGGAGCGGCTGCCCGGCATCGAGTTCCCCACCCTCCTCATCCACGGCCGCGACGACCCGGGCCGTGCCGTTCGAGACCTCGCTCTTCCTGCTCTCCGCCATCCCCGAGAGCCGCCTGGTGGTCCTCAACCGCTGCGGGCACTGGGCGATGATCGAGCACGCCGCCGAGTTCAAACCGGCTCGTCATCGACTTCGTCCGCAACGCCCCTCCTCCCGCCCGGTGAGGGCGGGGTTCTCCATGGGGAGAGGGGTGTCCAGGGCGGCGGTCACGTTGTGAACGCGCCGGCCCTGGACACCCCTTCGGTCGGACGGTCTCCGGGTCAGCGCCGGAGAGCGATGTTCCGGTAGTAGTGCTTCAGGATCTTGGAGTGGTTCCAGCCCGCCCTGGCCTTGTCACGGGAGCCGTACTGCGACATCCAGTGCCCGTCCCGCCAGGCGGGGCACGCCGTCGAGGTCGTGCAGTACTGGGCCTGGAGGATCTTCCCGCCGCGGGTCATCCGGGTCTTCCACGTCGCGTCCACCGCGGCGCTCGTCGACGGCAGCGCGGATCCGGGCTTGTACACCTGGCTCGACACGTCGTCGTAGACGTCGAAGCACGCGCCCCACGACGTCTTGCGCGTCGAGTGCAGAGCCCAGTACCAGCCGTAGCTCTTGACGGCCATCGCCCCGGCCCGCAGGGATTCCTTCGGCCAACTCGCAAACCACTCGTTGGGCAGGACGTTCTTGACGTAGTCCTTGAACTTCACCCGCTTCACTTGCTTCTGGGACCTCATGTACACGAGGATCGTCGAGGGCGGCTTGGAGTTCGTGGCGTCCGTCTTGCATCCGGGGTCCAGCAGGTTGTGCGAAGCGTTCTGCTTCTTCAGCCTGGAGTTCAGGTTGCCCTTGGTGCCCTTCTTGAAGTCCTGGTGGGGGCCTTTGTAGTTGCTGTTGTAGTGCACCCGGACGGTCTTGCCGGTGCGGTTCCACACTGAGGTCGCGTTGTTCTTGATGCACTTGCCCTTGCCTGCGCCCGGCCCCTTGAAGTCGTAGCACGTCGGCTGCTTGTCGTCGTAGTCGGCGACCGAGTTCTTGAAGTCCGAGACCGAACCCTTGTTGTTGCTGCTGTAGTAGTAGCAGAACTCGCCGTTCTCGCATTTCCCGTTGCGCGCCGCCGCCGAGGCGGGCGCCGCGGTGACGGCGAGCATCGTCCCGCCGAGAACCAGCGCGGTGGTCACCGCGGTGAGCCGTGAGACCAGCCGTAAGATTCGTGTGGACACGGTCGTCCTCCTTTCCATAAAGGATCGTTGGCGTTATCGGACGTTGTAACCCTGGCTGCGCCAGAACGCGTTCGGGTTCGGGTTGTCCAGCCGCTCATCGCTGCTCGGGGACGCGTGCGTGTGCCGCTCGGGGCGCATTTCGACGTGGGTGTGCGTGGCCGAGCTTGACGACACTCCGCGCCACGCCTCGTCGCCGATGACCTGGCCCTTCTTGATCGACTGGCCGGCGCGCAGGGAGTTGCGCGGATCGGTGTGCAGGTAGATCACCGTCTTCCTCAGCTTGGTGTTGTAGATGGCGATCGTGGAGAGCCCCGACGAGCCGTTGTGCCCTTCGTGAATGCGGGTGATCTTGCCGTCCAGCAGGGCGTAGACGTTCGAGCCGCGGCTGCGGGCGAAGTCGATGCCCTCATGCCGGCCGGACCTGCCGTGGTAGCCGTCGAAGGGGCAGGTGAGCCGTCCGCCGCGGGTCTTGTAGAGCGCGTACGACATGTTCACGCGCTTCTTCGGCGCGAACTCGTGTGAGGCGTTCTGCTTCTTCAGTCTGGGGTTCAGGTTGCCCTTGGTGCCCTTCTTGAAGTCCTGGTGGGGGCCTTTGTAGTTGCTGTTGTAGTACACCCGGACGGTCTTGCCGGTGCGGTTCCATACCGAGGCCGCGTTGTTCTTGATGCACTTGCCCTTGCCTGCGCCCGGCCCCTTGAAGTCGTAGCACGTCGGCTGCTTGTCGTCGTAGTCGGCGACCGAGTTCTTGAAGTCCGAGACCGAACCCTTGTTGTTGCTGCTGTAGTAGTAGCAGAACTCGCCGTTCTCGCATTTCCCGTTGCGCGCCGCCGCCGAGGCGGGCG
>NZ_SMKU01000150.1 GCF_004349215.1 Actinomadura rubrisoli
ACCCCCTTGATCCCCCTTGATCCCCCTTGCCGTCCCCTTTTGGCTGACCGGATTGTTCACCACGTTGTTGATCAGAGTCAAGCGCCCCGGCGCTGAACAATCCCGCCGCCCTACAACGGGATCACGGCACGGGAGTGCACAATCCGAAAGGGGAACCACCGATGAAAAACGCTCTGAAGCGTTCCGTCGCCGCCTCGGCGGTACTGGCCGCGCTGGCCGGCGGCGGCCTGAGCGCCGCACCGGTCGCGACGGCGGCGCCGGGCGCGACCCTGGTCCGCGCCAACGTCTTCTTCCACACCAACAACGAGGACAAGGACCACGACACCAACGTCCTGGTGATCGTGCGAGACGGCAACGGGACCGACTCCGCGTTCATCCAGAACGACTTCGGGCACTTCAACGACAACAGCAACGCCGGCCCGTTCACGATGGAACTGAGGAATCCAGGTCTATGGCAGTCGATCCGGAGCGGCACCACCCTGATCAGGATCGGCCCGAACGGCAACGACACGTGGCGGTTCAACATGCATGTCGACCTGCTGTTCTCGGACGGCTCGCACCTGGTCACCGACGCCAACGGCATCGAACTGGACGAGGACCGCAACCAGCAGACCTTCGGCATCCACTGAACCGGGTATGCCGAGTTCCGCGGCTCTAGCCGAATCCTGAGCCGGTTCGCCTGAGCTGGTTCATCGCACGCGGGCCCCTTCATTCACCATATGAGGGGGCCCGCACCCAATGAATTGACTAGGGCACCGCCGGGTTCAGGACGTGCCGACCAGGCGGCACGTCATCCCCCGGGGAGTCAGGGTCGACGGGCCGAAGTGCGGTGTGATCTGGTCGAGGCCGGGCACTTCGAGGCGCTGGTGGGCGGCGACGTGCGCGGCGGTCAGGACGAGGACGGCAATGCCCAGGTGGGTGCCGAGGCAGCCGCGCGGGCCGGAGGCGAACGGGAGGTAGGCGTTCGGCGCGTGCGGGGGTTTCGCCTTCAGCCAGCGCTCGGGGTCGAACCGGTCGGGCGCGTCCCACCAGCGCGGGTCGTGGTGCAGCAGGTAGGGGCTGAACATGACGGCGGTGCCGGCGGGGACCTCGAAGCCGCCGAGGTCGAGGCCGGTGATGGCGTCCCTGCCCAGCAGCCAGGCGGGCGGGTAGACCCGGAGCACTTCGTGGACGAAGGCGTGGGTGTACGGGAGGGCCTGTTCCGGGTGGCGCGCGATCTCGTCCGCGGTCGCGGCGGTGACCTCGGACCGGACGCGTTCGGCGGCGGCCGGATGGGCGGCCAGGCAGTACAGCAGCCAGCACCACACGGCGCCCATGGTCCCGATGGCCCCGAGGAAGGTGAACCCGATCGCGCCCATGGCGATGTCCCGGGGAGCGGGCTCCGGCTGGGCGAGGATGTGCTCCAGCAGCGTGCCGGGACGGTCGTCGCCGTGCTCGGCGCGACCGGGGGCCAGCATCGGGCCGATCTCGTCGCGGACTCGCTGGTCGGCCGCCCGGACCCGGCGGCGCAGGCGGCTGGGCATCCAGCTCGGCACGCGGACGGCGGCCTCGCCCGCGCGCAGCGACGCGTCGAAGGACCCGAGGAGGGCGGTCACCAGCTCGGGCGCGGGGCCCGGGACGTAGAGCGGGAGCAGGGCGCGCACGCAGATCGCCCAGGCCCTCTCGGACGGGTCGAACAGGACGCCGTCCAGCGCGTTCAGGTCGTCCGCCAGGGCCTGCCGCACGGCGGGCAGCCGCGACGGCAGCGTGGCCGGCCGGAAGATCGGCAGCGCCAGCCGGCGCGCCCGCATCCAGCGCCGCGTCTGTTCCGGCGTGGGGAACCTGCCGCCGTCGAGCGGGTTGGCGTTGGGCACGGAATCGCTGTTGGTGCGGGCCAGTACCCGCTGGATCAGCTCCGGATCGCTGATCACGACCACGCCGGTATCGAAGCGGAACACATCTCCGTACTCCCGCCGGCATGCGGTGAGAAATCCGATCGGATCGGCGTCGTAGGCCGCCAGATGGCGCGCGAAAACGCCGCCACGAGGGCCGGGAAGTGTCATATCCGGACGCTTGAACATCTCAGCCACAGGTCTTTCGCCGGTCCTCATGCCCCGAACGCGCGTGGTCCTGGAAAAGGGTGCGGTGCCGGGGGCGTCGCGCCGCCGGCACCGCGGTCGGCACGCTTCTAGCGGAGCCGGTAGACGATGTAGCGACCCTTCATCTGTGCCCGGTGCATGCCGAACGCGCGCTTGACCAGCCTTGTCATGCCTGGCACACCTCTCTCTCACACCACTTCGCGGGCGCGATGTGGTTGTCGCTTCATCTATGCACACATTTCCGGGCCAGGCAACGGTGGCGGCGGTCGGTTCCCGCCAATTCCGCCGATTCGCGCGGCCCCAAAACGGTGCGCGAACTCCGCACCCCGCACTATGACCTTTGGACAATTCCAATGACGTGCCGTCGCCGATGTGGAGGGGATGGGCATCTCCCGGTCCGCAGCGGCGGGCATGCCCGCTCACGGGGCGGACGGCACGGCCTCCAGGAGGACGCATTCGCCCTCGGCCGGGACGACGCGCGACAGGCGCAGCCCCGCGCGGCCGAGCAGCCCTTCGAAATCGGGGCGGGTGCGCTGGCGACCACCGGGGGTCATCACCAGCATCGTCAGGTCGGTCCACGCCGCGAGCGCGGAACCGTCGCCGTCGGACTCGTCCGGGAGTACCCATTCGGCCAGGACCACACGGCCGCCGCCGCGCATGGCGGCCCGGCAGTTGGCGAGGATCCGTGCGGCACGGTCATCGTCCCAGTCATGGATGACGTTGGCGAGCAGATAGACGTCACCGCCGGACGGCACGGAATCGAAGAAGTCCCCTCCCACGCACCGGCAGCGGCCGTCCAGGCCCTGTTCGACGAGCGGCGGCTCGGCGGCGGCGACCACGTGGGGCAGGTCGTAGAGCACTCCGCGCACTCCCGGGTTCGCGGTGAGGATCGCCGACAGCAGCGCGCCGCTCCCGCCGCCGACGTCCACGACCGTCCCGGAGTGCCCGAAGTTGTACGCCCGGACGACCGGGGCGACGAGCCGGGCGGCGGAGGCGGCCATCATCGCGTCGAACGCCCGGGCATCGCCCGGATTGTGGCCGAAGTGCTCGAACATGGTACGCCCGTGCAGCGCTTCGAACGCGGGCTCGCCCGTGCGCACGCTGTCGGGCAGCCGCGTCCAGGCGTCCCGGTAGAGCGGCCGGCCGACGGCCAGCGCCCAGTCGCGGATCGAGCCCGGCACACCGGTCCGGAGGAGGTCACCGAGGGGCGCGAGCGCGAAGCGCCGCCCGTCGAGCTCCTCGAAGACCTCGGCCGTGGCCAGCGCGCGCATCAGGCGATACAGCGCCGGCCCGTCCGCACCGACCGCGGCGGCGAGCTCGTCGACCGGGCGCGGACCCGCCGCCAGCTCGTCGGCGACGCCGAAGCGGGCCGCCGTGTGAACGGCTTGGACCAGGCCCGCCCCGATGGCCAGCTGGATCACCCGCGTGGAGACCGGGACCGGCGACGGCTCAGGCACGGTTCGCTCCTCCTACGACTCGGTCCTCGGCCTCTTCAACGGGCGCCGCGTGGCTCCAGCCAACGCGCGGGAGCGCCGGAGTGTCAATCACCGCGAACGCACGCCGGCCCACCGCACACCCGGATCGGCGAGCACGCCAAGAATGCCCGCCGCGCAGAACCGCCAATGCCGACCCGGTCCTTCCTCCTCCGCCTTGCGAGGCCGGTACTGGACGGCCGCCGCGACGCCGCCGCCCTGCCGTTGTCCGAAGCGGAACGCCGGGAGCCCCGCCGCACCGGCTTCCTGACCGGATTTCACAAGGGGGCGTTTTCCCAAGTCAACAACGCCGCAGGGCGCCGTCGTCCTTTGTCACTGGCCTTTCCGAGACGGAGTGGACGGGCGGTGTGGGCGGCAGGTTTTGTAGGTACCCCACAATGCGGCGGCCCCGTCGTGTGCGATGCGAGGCATTGGTCTACAAGGCGGGGATCCAGCAAGGTAGGGAGGGTCAGGTGCAGGCGGCCTCCGGGACCCGGACGTCGCCTCCTGCGCACGGGGTACTTGGGGAGGCTCTGCCGGTGTTCAGCCGTGTCGCCATTGTCAACCGCGGAGAGGCCGCGATGCGGCTCATCCACGCCGTCCGGGATCTTTCGGCGGAAACCGGGGCGCGGATCGAGACGGTCGCCCTCTACACCGACGCCGACCGCAACGCGACCTTCGTCCGCGAGGCCGACGTCGCCTACTCGCTGGGCCCCGCCTCGGCCCGCCCCTACCTCGACCACGCCGTCCTGGAGCGGGCGCTGGTGGAGTCCGGGGCCGACGCCGCGTGGGTCGGCTGGGGGTTCGTCGCCGAGGACCCGGCGTTCGCCGAGCTGTGCGAGCGGATCGGCGTCACCTTCGTCGGACCGAGCGCCGAGGCGATGCGCCGGCTCGGCGACAAGATCGGCGCGAAGCTGATCGCCGAGGAGGTCGGCGTCCCGGTCGCGCCGTGGAGCCGCGGCGAGGTCGCCACCCTCGATGACGCGCTGCGCGCCGGGAACGAGATCGGCTACCCGCTGATGCTCAAGGCGTCCGCGGGCGGCGGCGGGCGCGGCATCCGCATGGTGGCCTCGGCCGAGGACCTCGCCGACGCCTACGAGCGCACCAGCCAGGAGGCGCTGCGCGCGTTCGGCTCCGGCGTGGTCTTCCTGGAGCGCCTGGTCACCGGCGCCCGGCACGTCGAGGTCCAGGTCATCGCCGACGGGCAGGGCACCGCGTGGGCGCTCGGCGTCCGGGACTGCTCGGTGCAGCGGCGCAACCAGAAGATCATCGAGGAGTCCGCCTCCCCGGTCCTGGCCCCGGAGCAGGCCGCCGAGCTGAAGGCGTCGGCGGAGCGGCTCGCCGTCACCGTCGGCTATCGCGGCGCCTGCACCGTCGAGTTCCTGTACCACCCCGGCGACCGGCTGTTCGCCTTCCTGGAGGTCAACACCCGGCTCCAGGTCGAGCACCCGATCACCGAGATCACCACCGGCACCGACCTGGTCCGGCTCCAGCTGCACGTGGCGAGCGGCGGACGGCTGGAGGGGCCCCAGCCGGGCGAGATCGGCCACGCCGTGGAGGCCCGCCTCAACGCCGAGGACCCCGACCGCGACTTCGCGCCCGCCCCGGGCCGCATCGCGCGCCTGGTGCTGCCCGCCGGGCCCGGCATCCGCGTGGACACCGGCGTCAGCGAGGGTGACACCATCCCCGCCGACTTCGACTCGATGATCGCGAAGATCATCGCCTACGGCCGCGACCGCGAGCAGGCGCTGGGCCGGCTGCGCCGCGCGATGGCCGGGACGACGGTGATCATCGAGGGCGGCGCGACCAACAAGAGCTTCGTGCTCGACCTGCTCGACCAGCCCGAGGTGATCGACGCGAGCGCGGACACCGGCTGGATCGACCGCGTGCGCGCCGAGGGCCGCCTGGTCAGCCACCGGCACTCCGCGGTCGCGCTGGCCGCGGCCGCGATCGAGGCGTACCAGGACGAGGAGGAGATCAGCCGGAAGCGGCTGCTGGAGACCGCGCACGGCGGGCGCCCGCAGGTGCGGCACGACCCGGGCCGCCCGCTGGACCTCAAGCTCCGCGGCGTCGGCTACCGGGTGAGCGTGGCCCGGGTCGGGCCCGCGCGGTTCCGCGTCGGCGTCTCCGGCGGCGGCGACGTGCGTCCGGCGGATGTCGAGGTCGAGCGGTTCGACGCGCACAGCGGCCAGATCGCGGTCAACGGCCGCCGGTTCCGGCTGGTGTCGGCCGCGCACGGGCCGATCCACCTGGTCGAGGTCGACGGCGTCACGCACCGGATCAGCCGCGACGAGGGCGGCGTCATCCGCTCCCCCGCGCCCGCGCTGGTGGTGGCGACGCCGCTGTCGGTCGGCGACGAGGTCGAGTCGGGCGCGCCGATCCTGGTGCTGGAGAGCATGAAGATGGAGACGGTGCTGCGCGCGCCGTTCCGCGCCCGCGTCCGCGAGTGCCCGGTGTCGGTGGGCGGCCAGGTCGAGACCGGCGCGCCGGTGATGCGGCTGGAGCCGCTGCCCGACGGGGACGCCGGGGAGGCCGAGCCGGACGCCGAGACCGTCGAGATCGAACTGCCCGCCGAGCCCGCGGCGGCGTCCGCGGCCGACCGCGTCCAGCGCGGACTGCAGGACCTGCGCGGCCTGCTGCTCGGCTTCGACGCCGACCCGCACGAGCGCGGGCGGGCGCTGTCGGGCTACCTGGCCGCGCGCGCCGAGCTGGACGGGCTGCCGTTCGAGGGCGAGCTCGACCTGCTCACGGTGTTCGCCGACCTGTCCGAGCTGAGCCGCAACAAGCCGGGCAGCGAGCTCGACGTCGAGCCGGGCAGCCCGGTGCACAGCCCGCGCGAGTTCTTCCACAGCTACCTGCAGAGCCTCGACGCCGAGCGCGCCGGGCTCACCGAGGGCTTCCAGGCCAAGCTCGCCAGGGTGCTCGCCCACTACGGCGTCACCGGCCTGGACCACACGCCGGAGCTGGAGGACGCCGTCTTCCGGATCTTCCTGGCCCAGCAGCGGATGGGCACCGGCGTCGCGATCGTCTCGGAGCTGCTGCGCCAGTGGCCGGCCGGCGCGCCGCCGCGCGAGGGGCTCGGCGAGCGCGCCGGGCTCACCCTCGAACGCCTGGTCGAGGCCACGCAGGTGCGCTTCCCCGCGGTGTCCGACCTGGCCCGCGGCGTGGTGTTCCGCTGGTTCACCCAGCCGCTGCTGCGCCGCAACCGCGCCAAGGTCTACGCCGCGGTGCGCGACGAGCTGCGCTACCTCGACCACACCCCGGACGCGCCGGACCGCGCCGAGCGGATCCAGGCCATGGTGGCCGGCTCCGAGCCGCTCGTCCGGCTGATCGGGCAGCGGATCGGACGGGACGGGCGGGACCACTCGCCGCTGCTGGAGGTGCTGACCCGCCGCTACTACGGCAACCGCGGGCTATCGGAGGTCACCGCGCGGGAGGTGGCGGGCTGCCAGTTCGTCACCGCCGAGCACACCACCGCGGGCGGCGCGGGCGGCGCGCGGCGCGTGGTCGCCACCGCCGTCGACATCGCCGCCCTGCCCGACGCCATCGGCGCCGTCGGCGCGTTCGCCGGCGACGGGCACGAGCTGGTCGTCGACCTGTACGTCACGTGGGAGGACTGGCCGGACGCCGACGCGATGGCGACCCGGCTCGGACGGCTGCTCGCCGAGCAGCCGCCGCCCGCGGGCGTCCACCGGATCACCGCCACCGTCGTCGGCGCCGGCGGCGCGGTGATGCACCACCACTTCACGTTCCGGCCGGGCGACGCGGGCTTCGCCGAGGACCGGCTGATCCGCGGGCTGCACCCGCAGATGGCGCGGCGCCTGCAGTTGCAGCGGCTGCGCGAGTTCGACCTGACGCGGCTCCCGTCCGTGGACGAGGAGGTCTACCTGTTCAAGGCCGTGGCGCGCAGCAACCCGGCCGACGAGCGGCTCGTCGCGATGGGCCAGGTCCGCGACCTGACGCCGCTGCGCGAGGCCGATGGCAGGCTGGTCGCGCTGCCCGCGGTGGAGGACGTGCTCACCGCGTGCCTCGACGCGGTCCGCGGCATCCAGGCGCAGCGGCCCCAGAACAAGCGGCTCGACACCAACCGGATCCTGCTGTACGTCTGGCCGTCGACCGAGCTGTCCACGGACGATCTCAACACGCTCGTCCAGCGCGTCCTGCCGACCACCGCCGGCGCGGGGCTGGAGGAGGTCCAGCTCGTGGCCCGCCACCGCACCGCCACCGGCGAGCTGACCGAGATCTCCGTGCGGATCACCCTCGACCCGGGCCACGAGGCGCGCCTGCACGTCGGCGAGCCGTCGACCGAGCCGGTGCTGCCGCTGGACGACTACCGGCAGAAGGTGCTGCGCGCCGCCCGGCGCGGGAACGTCTACCCGTACGAGCTGAGCGACCTGCTCGCCGGGCCGGACGGCCGGTTCGTCGAGCACGACTTCGACGACGACGGCGCGCTCGTGCCGGTGGACCGGCCGAAGGGGAAGAACTCCGCGGCGATCGTGGCGGGCGTCGTCACGACGCCGACCGAGCGGCACCCCGAGGGCGTCACCCGCGTGGTGCTGCTCGGCGACCCGACCAAGGCGCTGGGCGCGCTGGCGGAGCCGGAGTGCTCGCGGGTGATCGCCGCGCTCGACCTCGCCGAGCGGACGGGCGTCCCGCTGGAGTGGTTCGCGCTGTCGGCGGGCGCGCGGATCTCGATGTCCTCGGGCACCGAGAACATGGACTGGGTCGCGGCCGCGCTCAAGCGGATCGTCACCTTCACCCAGGGCGGCGGCGAGATCAACATCGTGGTCGCCGGGATCACCGTCGGCGCCCAGCCGTACTGGAACGCCGAGGCGACGATGCTCATGCACACCAAGGGCATCCTGGTCATGACGCCGGACTCGGCGATGGTGCTCACCGGCAAGCAGGCCCTGGACTTCTCCGGCGGCGTGTCGGCCGAGGACAACTTCGGCATCGGCGGCTACGACCGCGTCATGGGGCCGAACGGCCAGGCGCAGTACTGGGCGCCCAGCCTGCCCGCCGCGCGCGACGTCCTGATGGCGCACTACGACCACACCTACGTGGTGCCCGGCGAGACGGGGCCGCGGAAGGCGGGCACGAGCGATCCGCTCGACCGCGACGTCTCCGGCTTCCCGCACGAGATCGCCGGAAGCGACTTCGCCACCGTCGGCGAGATCTTCTCCGCGGAGCACAACCCGGACCGCAAGAAGCCGTTCGACATCCGCACGGTGATGCGCGCCCTGTCCGACCAGGACCACCCGGTGCTGGAGCGCTGGGCGGGCATGGCCGACGCGGAGACGTCCGCGGTGCAGGACGCGCACATCGGCGGACGGCCGGTCTGCCTGATCGGGATCGAGTCGCGCTCGGTGCCGCGGCGCGGCTTCCCGCCCACCGACGGCCCGGACACCTACACCGCGGGCACGCTGTTCCCGCGCTCGTCGAAGAAGACCGCGCGCGCGATCAACGCGGCGTCCGGCAACCGTCCGCTGGTGGTATTGGCGAACCTGTCGGGGTTCGACGGCTCGCCGGAGTCGATGCGCAAGCTGCAACTGGAGTACGGCGCGGAGATCGGCCGGGCGATCGTCAACTTCGAGGGCCCGATCGTGTTCTGCGTGATCTCCCGCTACCACGGCGGCGCCTTCGTGGTGTTCTCCAAGGCGCTCAACCCGAACATGACCATCCTGGCGCTGGAGGGCTCGTTCGCCTCGGTGCTCGGCGGCGCCCCGGCCGCCGCCGTGGTGTTCACCGGCGAGGTGAACAACCGCACCGCGACCGACCCGCGGGTGACCAAGCTGAAGGCGCAGGTCTCCGAGACCAGCGGCGCCGAGCGGGCCGCGCTCAACGTCCAGCTCGCCGAGGTCCAGGCGTCGGTCCGGGCGGAGAAGCTCGCCCAGGTCGCCGCCGAGTTCGACCGGGTGCACAGCATCCAGCGCGCGGTCGAGGTCGGCTCGGTGGACGCGATCATCAGCGCCGCCGAGCTGCGCCCGCGGATCATCCGGGCCATCGAGGAGGGTCTGGCCCGCTGACGCTCCGGGCACGGGACGCTCCGGGCACGGGACACGCGACGGGCCCTCGGCCCCGCGGAGCTCACCGCTCCGCGGGGCCGGGGGCCCGTCCGGTCACGTCAGTCGAAGTAGTTCGGCTGGGACTGGGCGTTGAGCACGTCGAGCCTGACGCGCTTGGCCCGGTCGGTGCGCGGGTCCTGGATGTCGATGACGTCCAGGCCCTTCTGGATGTCATTGGAGTAGATGTAGCCGTTGTAGTAGTACGTGGACCACGTGCCGGCCAGGATCTGCAGGTTGTCCGACCACGGGCCGCGGTCGAGCCAGGCGATCTCCTGGGGGTGCCGGGAGTCGGTGAAGTCCATGATCGAGATGCCGCCCTGGTACCAGGACTGCACCATGATGTCCTTGCCCTTCACCGGGATCAGCGAGCCGTTGTGGGCGACGCAGTTCTCGCTGTCGGCGTTCTGCCGCGTGATCTTGTAGTAGCTGCGGAACTCCAGCTTGCGGTGCTTGCCCTTGCCGACGATGTCGTAGATGGCGTTGGCGCCCTTCTCCTGCCCGACCGTCGGGTTGCAGGTGGCCGCGGAGCCGCCGCCCAGCTCGTCCGTGAAGACGATCTTGTTGGCGCGGTTGTTGAACGTCGCCGAATGCCAGAACGCGAAGTTCCGGTCGTCGCGCACGCTGGTGATGGTGCGCGGCTTGAGCGGATCGGAGATGTCGAACAGCACGCCGTCGCCCATGCAGGCCCCGGCCATCAGGTCCTTGTCGGGGTAGGCGGTCAGGTCATGGCAGCCGGTGGTGGCGCTGGTGCGGTTGGGGAACGGCGTGTCCGGCGGGTCGCCGGGGTTGCCGCCGTCCGGGAACAGCACCGGCTCGGCCGCCACGCTCGCCGCGGCCGGGTTCCGCAGCGGGACCTTCACGATCGAGATGAGGTCGTGCGGAGTCCGGCAGTCGGGGTAGGTGTCGTTCGGGGAGTAGGACGAAACGTAGATGTAGGCCGTGCCCCGCTTGCCCGGGACGAGGGTGTTGGTGTGGGAGCCGCACTTGGTCTCGACGGCCTTGACGTAGCGCGGGTTGCGCACGTCGCTGATGTCGAAGATCTTGATGCCCTCCCACGCCGACTTCTCGGTCGCGGGCTTGGGCACGGCCTGGCACGAGTCGTCGCTCATCGAGCGGTCCGTCGACAGGAACAGCAGGTTTCCGGCGATGGACACGTCGTTCTGGGCGCCGGGGCAGTGCACGACCGTGACGACCTTCGGCGTCTTGGGCCGGCTGATGTCGTAGATCGTGAAGCCCTCATAGTTCCCGCCGAAGGCGTACCGGCCCTTGAAGGCCCAGTCCGAGCCGTACGCGGCGGGTGCGGCGAGCGGCCCCTGCTTGGGGATGTTCGCCAGATGGTGCAGGTTCGGGCTCTTGGCGATCACGTCGTCGCCCGGGACGCGATCGGCGGACGCCCCCGGGACGAGCACGGCCGACAGCACCAGCACGACGCCCGAGAGGGCGCCCAAGAGGGTCCTGCGTCTGGTATTTCGCCTGATGACTGGCGCCACCCCTGACTCCTTCGTCTCCATGACCCCCGTGAACAGGTTCTGCTGCCCCGGAGTATGGAGTGTTTTGGGGTTGGCGCATAGGTCTGGGATTATTTGTGGCGCTTTTACACAAAAGGGCCCTTTTGCTGAGCCCCGCTCCGCGGATACCGTCCGGGTGGCCGACGGGACACGGGAGGTTCGATGCGGTACCGGATCGCGGTGGCGGGCGCGGCGGTCGCGATGGCCGCCGGCGCCCTGGCGGGTTGCGGTGGCGGGGACGGGGACGGGGACGGGCGCGAGGCGGCCCCGGCGCGGCCCGTGGTGGTCCCGGGACGTCCGGGCGAGCCGAACAAGACCCGGGTCGCGGGGCCGCGCGAGGCCGCGCCGCCCACCGCGGCCGAGGTCGGGTTCGTGCGGATGATGATCCCGCACCACGCTCAGGCGCTGGAGATGTCCGCGCTGGCCCCGGGCCGGGCGTCCGACGGCCGGGTGCGGTCATTGGCCTCGCGAATCGACGCGGCGCAGCGGGTCGAGATCGCGGCGATGCGGTCGTGGCTGGAGCAGAACTCCGAGGCCGTCCTGAAGGCGCACGGCCGCGGCCACGGCGCGCGGCACTCCGGGATGCCGGGGATGGCCACGCCGGAGCAGCTCGGCCGGCTGCGGGACGCGCGCGCCGCCGCGTTCGACCGGCTCTACCTGACGCTGATGATCGCCCACCACCAGGGCGCGGTCACCATGGCCAAGGACGTCCTGGACAAGGGCACCGACGTCACCGTCCAGGAGATGGCCCGCGACGTCCAATCCACCCAGCTGGCCGAGATCGGCCGCATGCGGGGGCTGCTCGGCTGACCGCTGGCCGCCGGGCTGAGACGGCGCCGATCAGGAGGCGGCGGGGAGCAGCGGGCGGACGGCGGTGGCGATGAGTTCGAGGTGGGCCAGGTCGGCGAGGTCGAGAAGCTTGAGGTAGACGCGTTGGACGCCCAGGGCGGCGTAGGCGGCGATGCGGTCGCCGACCTCGGCGGGCGACCCGATGAGGGCGCGGTCGGCCAGGTCCTCGGGGCTCCGGGCGCTGCGCGACAGCCGATCGGCGACCTCGTGGCGGGTCGTGCCCACACAGGCCAGGAGCATGACCGAGAGCCTGATCTCGGCGGGATCCCGGCCGAGGGCCGCGGCGCTGTCCCTGAGGAGCCGGATCCGTTCGGCGGTCTCCGGTACCGGGAGGGACGGCACATCGAACTCGTCGGCGTACCGGGCGGCCAGGCCGGGCGTCCGGCGCAGGCCGCGCCCGCCGAGGACGAGGTTCGGGGGCGTGCCGGGCCGCGGGAGCGCGGGGCAGTCGCGCAGCCGGTAGTGGTCACCGGCGAAGCTGAACGTCCCCGCGCCGTGGAAGAAGCTCCGCAGGATCCGCACCTGCTCTTCGAGCCGGGAGAAGCGCTCCGCGCGGGAGGGGAAGGGGATCGCGTGGGCGTGGTGCTCGGCCGGGTACCACCCGGCGCCCAGCCCGGCGTCGACCCGGCCCCCGGACATCACGGCGACCTGTGCGATCTGGACGGCCAGGAGACCGGGCGGGCGGAACGTGGCCGCGGTCATCAGGGAGCCGAGCCGGATCCGGCCGGTCTCCCGGGCGAGCGCCGCGAGGGTGAGCCAGCAGTCCAGGGGCCCCGGCGATCCGTCCCCCGATGACACGCCGGGGAGGCGCGCCAGGTGGTCGCTGCAGAAGAACCCCTCGAAGCCGAGGTCCTCGGCCGCGCGGGCGAGCCGGGACACCTCGTCGTAGGACGAGCCCTGCTGGGTCTCGGCGAGGACGCAGAGTTCCACGTGTCACAGCCGGATCAGCGCGCGCAGCCAGGGGATCTCCTCGCGGGCGTGCCGCCAGAACAGGTCCTCGAAGAGGTAGTGCGCGGCGAGCATCCGCCACTCGCCCCACCGGTGGGCGGCCTCGGCGAGGATCTTCTCGGCGGGGACGCGCTCCTCGTCGAACAGCAGACGTGAGTAGATCTTCTGCTCCCAGGGCGGGAGCGTGTCGAAGGCGTCGTAGTGGTGGAACACCTCGAACAGGAGATAGGACACCGACGCGGGCCCGACACCGTAGATCTGGAGCAGGCGCCGGCGCCTTTCGGAAGGCGGGAGGGCCCGGATCGCGGTCTCGTCGACCGTCCCGGCCTCGAAGGCCTCGGCGATGCGGTGAAGGGTCTTCGCGCGGTAGCCGAGCTTGAGCTCGCGCAGACGTTGTTCACCCGCTCCGGCCACGGCGCCGGGCCGCCAGAACGCGAACAGTTCGCGGCCGTCGAAGGCGACGCGGGTCCCGAACTCCTCGAAGAGCGCGGCCAGCATCTGCGCGCTCCGGCGCACCGTCGTGTTCTGGAGGACGACCGCGACCGCCAGGAACTCATAGAGGGAATAGCTGGAGCTCACCCTCATTCCGGCCCAGCGGCCGATGGCCGCGCCAAGGACCGGCTCACCGGCGAGGCCGTCGACGAACGGCCTGAGATCGGCGTCCAGGTCGAACCGGGCGGTCAGTTCCGCGACGACGCCGTCGAGAACGCTTTCCGGCAGCCGGTGCCCGGAATAGACGGTGAGCTCTATCTCCGGGTTCTCGCCGGTTCCACCGGTCGTCATGCGGATGCCCAGGACCTCGCCGTCCCAGGTCAGGGTCTGCCAGTACTTTCCCGGCTCGTGGTGGCGAAAGGGGACGGGAAAATGGGACGACTTCCGGAATGTGCCGTCAAAATGGAAGGGCTGCGCCGGGCGCAGGGTGATGATTTCAGAATGTGTCAGATTGATCGCCAACTTGACGGCAGCCTCTTCTTCCTGTTTCCATTGCGGCCACGCTTCCACGTCGCCATGTTTCGCACAAGGAGAGCACATGCGGGCATTTATCGTGATCGAGAGCCTGACCGACGCCGACGTTCTGGAGCGCCTGCCCGGCACCCTCGACCGGCGCTACCCGTTCACGCTCAACGACGGCCCGGTCGAACTCGCCGAACTCGACGTCGCCGACGAGGACGCGCTCGCGTTCGCCCGGATCCTCGCCGAGAACCTGCTGCCGACGCGGTACTACGGCCACCTGGTCGGCGGCGACTCGATGATCGTCGCGTTCCCGCACGTGATCGCGCTGGTCGATCGGCGCGACGCGGAGAGCGTGGCGCGGGCGCAGCAGGTCGGCGCGCTGTTCGACATTCCCGCCGTCCAGTTGCAGGTGGCCAGGATGTTCGAGGTCGACCATCCGGACCTGGACACCCCCTCGGCCTGATTGGACGTTCCAAGAACGCTGGTCAAACGCGTCTTTCACGGCAAAAACGCATGATTTATTGACTCCCCCGATCGGAGGTTCATACTAATCCTACTGGCTTAGTGGACATGCCGCACGCTGGAGGCGCGGATCACTCATGACCCTCTCCTCGGGCGGCTTACAGCCGACGGAACATTCCCTTCACCAGCGCGTCCAGGCGCTGTGGCGCCGGACGCTGCACGTGCCGGAGGCCCGCCCCGACGACGACTTCTTCGGCGCCGGCGGGCACTCCCTCGCGGCCGTCCATCTTGCCGCCGGAATAGCGGAGGCCGCCTCGGTCGAGGTCACATTCCAGGACATCGTCGAGAACCCCCGGCTCGGGCAACTCCTCGGACTGCTCGAACGGCGAGGAGCGGGACGGCCCCGTCCCGCGCCCCCTACGCCCGTAACCGACAATGGCGGTCTATCGCTGGTGCAGGAGGCGCGATTCGCCCGGGCCACCCGGTGGCACGACGGCGAACCGCCGCCTCACGAGAACTACGTGACACTCGTGCGTCTCCAGGGCGCCCTCGACCACGCCGTCCTCGCCCGCGCCCTGGAGATCGTCGTCGCGCGGCATCCCATCCTGCTGTCGCGGTTCGCCCGCCGGGACGGCCGGACCGTGCGATGGACCGCGACCGACGACGGCTCCCCGCTGGAGATCGCCGACGGAACGGTCCGGGCCCAGTTGCGGCGCCGGCTGGACGTGACCGGCGGGCCCGTGTCGCGGACGGTGCTGCTCCCCCGGGGCCGCGACCGCCATCTCCTCGTGTGGCTCACCCACGCGATCGTCCACGACGGCTGGTGGTCCCGGCGGATCCTCCTGCGGGAACTCGCCTCCGTCCACCGCGACCTCGCCCTCGGCCGGACGCCCGTGCCGCGCCCGGCGGACACGGCCTTCACGGACTTCGCCGGCCGGCAGCGGGCGCGGCTGACCGGCGAGCGGCTCGACGCGCTCCTCGATTTCTGGGACGCCAGGCTCGACGGCCTCGGACCCGTGCCGCCGTTCGGGCCCAAGGCGCCGTCCCGGCCCGTGCCTCCGTCCGGGCCCGAGGCGCCGTCGCGGACCGAGGCGCCGTCCCGGCCCGTGCCGCCGTCCCGGACCGAGACCGGGTCTCCGGCCGCACCGCGGGGCCGCCGTCTCACGGCCCGGCTGGACGCGGAGACGACGCGGTCACTCAGATCCGCCTGCGTCCGGGAGGGCACGACGCTGTTCGCGGTGGGCCTGTGCGCCCTGCGCGTCCTCCTGCACGCCTACTCCGGCGCGCGGAAGGTGGGCGTGCTCGCGCCGGTCGCGAACCGCGTGGTCCCCGGATCGCAGGACTCTGTCGGCCCGTACGCCCACCTCGCGGTCTTCGCCGGCACCGTCCGTCCCGAGGAGACGCTCCGCGAGTCCCTCGCCGGCACGCTCCGCGACGTCGCCGAGACCCTGGACCACGCCGAGATCCCGCACGATGAGCTCCTCGCCCGGTCGATGCCGGGAGCGGGCGCCGGGCCGTGGCCGGAACGGACCCTCGTCTTCACGGCGCGCACGTCCGCGCTCCGGCCCCTCGATCTGGGGCCGGTGACCGGGACGCTTCTCGAACCGCCGCCACCGGCGATGGAGAACCTGTCCCTCGTGCTGAGCGACGAAGGGACGACCGTCCGGCTGTCCGCCGAGTACGACGCGGCCTGGTTGCCCGCCCCCGCCGTCCGCGGCCTCCTCACCGATCTGGCGGGGGTACTGACCGCCGTGGCCGTGGAACCGGAGAGCGGGGTCGGGCGGCAGGCCGAGGCCGTGGCCCAGGGGAGCGGATGGCTCCGGTGGCGGTGAGCGAGCGGGAGTTCCGCCGGTACGCGGTCGCGCAGCAGGTCTCGGTCATCGGGCTGTGGATCCATTCCACGGCGCTGCCCTGGCTGGTCCTCGACCTGACCCGCTCCGCGGCGTGGATGGGCGTCGTGGTCGCCGTGCAGTTCGCGCCCATGCTGCTGGCGGGGCTGTACGGCGGGTTGATCGTGGACCGGTACGACCGCCGCCTGCTGCTGGCGGGCACCCAGATCCTGCCGATGGCCCTGTCCGCCGTCCTCGGGGTGTTCCTCCTCCTCGGCCGCCCCGGGCCCGCCGACCTGCTCGTCGTGGTGCTGGTGGCGCTCGGGTTCGGCGTGACGAACGTCGTGGACGACCCCGCGCGGAGCGCGCTGCTGCTCGATCTCGCGGGCAGGGAGGGCGTCCGGACCAAGGTCGTGGTCACCCCGCTCATCAACGACATCGCCCGGGCGGTGGGCCCGCTGATCGCGGGCGTGCTGATCCAGCTCGGCGGCATGTCCGCCTGCTTCCTGATCAACGCGGCCACCTATGTGCCGGTCCTCGCCGTCCTCGCCGGGCTGCGGGTCGCCCGGGGCGTCCGCCGGGCCTCCGGGGGCGGCCAGATCAGGGACGGGCTGCGCTACGCGGCCTCCGACGCGCGGCTGCGGGCGCCCCTCGTGATGATCACCATCGTGGGCACGCTGACGTTCGAGTTCGTCGTCACCTTCCCGATCCTCGTCCGGGAGACCCTCCGGGGCGGCCCGCTGCTGGTGAGCGGGCTCTTCCTGATGTTCTCGATCGGCTCGGTCCTGGCCGCGCTCACCCGGCGCCGGTGGACCGGGGGCCCGCCGCGGCGCCTCGCCGCCGCCGCGCTGGCGTTCGGCGCGGCGGTCATGCTGTTCGCGCTCTCGTGGGCGCCGGGCGCCGCGCTGGTGCTCGTCGTGGGCGTCGGCGCCACGAGCGTCGTGTTCCTCACCCTGGGGATCGCCCACGTCCAGCAGCAGGCCGCACCGGCGTACATCGGCCGGGTGATGGCGCTGTGGGGCATCGGGTTCAACGGCACGACCGCGCTCGGCAGCCCGGTCGTCGGCTGGGTCGGAGAGCACCACGGGGGCCGCTGGCCCCTGCTGGTCGGCGCCGCCGCGGCCGGGCTGGCCGGGCTCTACGGATGGATCCGGCTGGCCGCGCCCGCGCCGGCCGCGAGAGTGAGGATGGACGGCCTTGGCTGATCTCACGGACGGGTTGTTCCCCGCTCTCCGGCAGGGCACGGCCTCCTTGGACGTCGGCGGGGAGCGCCTCGGCGGGGACGAGCTGCCGGCGGCCGTCGGCGGGGTGGCCCGGCAGGTCGCGGGCGCCTCCCGGGTGGCCGTGACCGCGTACCCGTCGCTCGGCACGGTGGTCGCGGTCGCCGGGATCCTGGCGGCGGGCGCCGCCGCGGTCCCGGTCGATCCGTCGTCGCCGCCCGGCGAGCGGGCCCACGTCCTGCGCGACAGCGACGCCGACCTCGTGCTCGACGGGATCGACCTGGGCGTTCGGGGCGACCTTCCCCCCGACCCGCCCGCCGACGACCGTCCCGCGCTCGTCCTGTACACCTCCGGCTCGACCGGGCCGCCCAAGGGCGCCGTGCTGCCGCGCCGCGCCATCGCCGCCAACCTCGACGCGCTGGCGGCGCTGTGGGAGTGGGGGCCGGCCGACGTCCTCGCCCACGCCCTGCCCTTCTTCCACGTGCACGGCCTGGTCTTCGGCGGTCTGGGCCCCCTGCGCCTCGGCTCGCCCCTGGTGCACACCGGCCCGTTCTTCCGGCCGGTCCCGCAGGCCACGCTCTACTTCGGCGTGCCCACGGGCTGGGCGTCGCTCGCGGACGAGCAGCTCCGCGAGCTGAGCCGGGCGCGGCTCCTGGTCTCCGGGGCGGGGGCGATCCCCCGCCGCCTGTTCGACCGCATCGAGGCCCTGGCCGGCCAGCGGGTCCTCAACCGCTACGCGATGACCGAGACGCTCGTCATCACCTCCCCGGGAGTCCACGACCCCCGCGATCCGGGCTCGGTGGGACGGCCCGTCCACGGCATGGACCTCAGGCTCACCGATCTCGACCGCGACGACGAGGGCGACTTCGGCCAGGTGGAGGTCCGGGGGCCCCACCTGTTCCTCGGCTACCTCTCCGGCGACCGGTCCTTCACCTCCGACGGCTGGTTCAGGACCGGCGACGTCGGACGGTGGGACGAGGCGGGCCGGCTCCGGCTGATCGGCCGGGCCGACCTCGACCTGATCAAGACCGGCGGCCACCGGGTGGGTGCCGGAGAGGTCGAGGACGCCCTGCTCTGCCACCCGGGCGTCGCCGAGGCGGCCGTGACCGGCGTCCCCGACGACCGTCTCGGCCAGCGGGTCTGCGCCTGGGCGGTGCCCTCGGTCCTGCCCTCCGCGGTGCCCTCGGCGCAGCTCACCGTCGCCGAACTCCACGCCCACCTGGCCGAGCGCCTGGCCCCCTACAAGCGTCCTCTCGAACTACGGCTGGTGGACCGCCTCCCCCGCAACCACCTAGGCAAGGTCCAGAAGAAGCGCTTGGCCGATCCCGGAAGGAACTAGCTCGTGGACGACGGAAAAGGCAGGCTTCCCCAATTCCGTGTCACCCTCAACGCCCGGTGTGGACGTGCGTGCTTCTTCTGCCGCCCCTCGGGAGAGGCCATCGCCACCGCGGCGGGAGCGGAGCTCGCCGTCGACGACCTGATCCGCACGGCCTCGGCCGTGCGCGCGCACGGCGTGGACGGCATCAAGCTCACGGGCGGCGATCCCGCCCTCTACGGGCCGCTGGAGGAGGCGGTCGGCCGGTTACGCACCGAGGCCGGGTTCACGAGCATCGAGCTGATCTCACGGCACCCCCTGATCGGCGACCGCGCGAAGGGCCTCGCGGAACTGGGCGTCACCGTCTTCAACATGAGCGTCGACACCCTGGACCCGGAGCTCCACCACGAGATCTGCGGAGTGGACGACCTTCCGGAGGTGCTCCACGCGCTCGGCCAATGCGTCGCGACCGGGGTCCCCACCAAGGTGAACACCGTCGTCATGAGCGGCGTCAACGACGCCGAGCTGCCGGGGCTCGTCGAGTACTGCGAGGACCTGGGCGTGCGCACGCTCAAGTTCCTGGACGTCATCAAGGACCTCGACGGCGGCACCGAGAGCTTCGCCCGCCGGCTGGCCATCAGGCGCGGCTCCACGCTCCCGGACCTCTACCTCCCGCTGGCCGAGCTCACCGCCCGGTTCAGGGCGCGGGCGTCGAGGGAGGAGACCCGCAGCCAGGGAGGTCTGGGGCATCCCATGACCGTGCTCGTCCTCGGCTCGGGGATGGAGCTCGTCGTCAAGGACAGCACCGCCGGCGCCTGGTACGGCGACATCTGCGGCGGCTGCCCCCTCTACCCCTGCCACGACGCCCTCATGGCCCTGCGGCTCACGGCCGACCTGCGCCTCCAGTTCTGCCTGCTGAGGGAGGACATCAGCATCCCGCTGGCCGACGGGCTCTCCGACGGGACCCTCGAAGAGCTGGTCGCCGGTGCCCTCGGCGAGTACGCCGGCGCGTCCTTCCGCACCCCCACGCCCCGCCTGGAGGTGCTGAAGTCATGACCGCGTTCCTGGGCCTGCCGGCACGGCGCCGGACCGTCATCCTGCTCTATCCCAAGGTCGACCACGAGAAGGACTACCTGTACTTCTGGATGCCCTTCTCGCTGCTCAGCGTCGCCAAGCCGCTCATCGACGACGGGATCGCCGACGTCGTCCTCTTCGACGGCAACCAGAACGACGCGCGGGCGTGGGAGCGCCTCCTGGACGAACGCCTCGATGACGCGGTCTGCATCGGCGTGAGCGTCATGACGGGCGGCGGCCAGATCGCGCACGCCCTCGACCTGGTGGGCCGGGCCAAGAGCCGTCCCAACTGCCCTCCCGTCGTCTTCGGCGGCCCGCACGTCAACGTCCTGGCCGAGCAGACCGCCGAGCACGAACTGGTCGACGCGGTCCTGGTGGGGCCCGGCCAGCGGTCGATGCCCGAGTTCGTCCGCGCCCTCCTCGGCGGGCAGCGCCTGGAAGAGGTCGCGGGCCTGATCATGCGCCGGCCGGACGGGCCGCTCCGGGGCCCGGACAACCCCCCGCGCACCGGCGTGATGGGCAAGTACCCCTGGCACCTGCTGAACATCGCCGACTACATCCGCGACGATCCGACCGTCGCGCCCCGGACGCTCAACTACATCTCCTCCCAGGGCTGCGTCTACAAGTGCCAGTTCTGCTACGAGCTCACCTACCAGCGCAAATACAGCGCCATGGCCGCCCACGACATCGTCGAGGACGTCCTGGAGCTCCAGCGCGCCCACGGCATGAGCGGCGTGAAGTTCTACGACGCCGACTGGTTCGTGAACCTCAAGCGGGCGGCGGCCTTCTGCGACGAGATCATCGAACGCGGAATCGACCTGGCGTGGGCCGCCTCCATCAACCCCAACGACATCCGCAAGGCCCGCCGGTCCGGGCTGGACATCCTCACCAAGATCGCCGCCAGCGGCGGCAGCAGGCTGCTCATGGGCGTCGAGTCCGGCTCCGACCGGGTGCTGCGCGACGTGGTGCGCAAGGAGATCGACCGGGAAGGGATCCTCGACGTCGCGGCCGACATCGCCGATCACGGGATCCTCGGCTCCTACACCTTCATCATCGGGTTCCCGGGCGAGACCACCGCCGAGCAGGACGAGACGTACGACCTCATGGAGCGGCTCCGCGAGCTGACGCCGACCCCCGAGACCAGGGTCCACCTGTTCGCCCCCTACCCCGGCACCCCGCTCTACGCCGAGTCCCTGCGGCAGGGGTTCGAACCGCCCTCCTCCCTGGAGGGCTGGGCGCGCTACGACTACTACGAATCCCAGACTCCCTGGACGTCGGCGGCGATGGTCGAGCGCGCCCGGAGCGGCACCCGGATGAAGACCCGTCCGGCCGCCTCGGGATCCTGCCCATGACGGGACTGGCACTGCCGCGCCGCACGGCCAAGCCGCGGTCCCGGGGCCTGACCATGGTCATCGACAACGGCCTGCCCACCGCCCAGTTCACCGACTTCCTGTCCAGCTTCGCGGAGTACGTCGACCTGGTGAAGTTCGGCTGGGGAACGGCTCTGGTGACCCCCGACCTGCCGCGGAAGATCGAGGTCCTGGCCGCCCACGCCACCCCCTTCATGTTCGGGGGCACCCTGTTCGAGAAGTACATCGTCCAGGACCGCTTCGAGAGCTACCGCGACCTCTGCCGCCGGCACGGATGCCGGACGGTGGAGGTCTCCAACGGGACCATCGACCTCGACGACCTCGCCAAGGGCGGCTACATCGCCAAGCTCGCCGACGACTTCGAGGTCGTGGCCGAGGTCGGGTTCAAGGACCATCCGCGCTCGGAGCTGCTGTCGCCGAGCCAGTGGGTGCACAGCATCGGCTCCGACCTGGCCGCGGGCGCGAGCCGGGTCATCCTGGAGGCGCGGGAGAGCGGGTCGAGCGGCATCTGCCGCCCGAACGGCGAGCTGCGGTACGGCCTCATCGAGGACATCCTGCGCTCGGACCTCGACGTGAACCGCCTGATCTTCGAGGCGCCGACCAAGCGGCTCCAGACCCACTTCATCAAGCGGGTCGGCGCCGAGGTCAACCTGGGGAACATCGCCTTCTCCGGCGTCATCGCCCTGGAGACCCTCCGGCTCGGCCTGCGCGCCGACACCCTTCTCGACGCCGAAGGAGCGGACACGCGTGCGCACGTCACATGACACGTTCCATCTGGCGATCCCCGCCCGCGACCTGGACGAGACCGAGCAGTTCTACGTCCGACAGCTCGGATGCCACCTGGCCCGGCGCTACGCCGACCGCATCACCTTGAACTTCTTCGGCGACCAACTCGTCTGCCACCTGTCCCCCGACGAGCCGCGCCGCGAGCCCCGGCTCTACCCCCGCCACTTCGGCGTCACCTTCGCCCGCCGGGACGACTTCGACGCCCTCCTGAGGCTCGTCGAGATCCGCAAGGTTCCCCTCTTCCTGCCCCTGGCCACCCGCTTCAACGGCACCGTGGAGGAGCACCACACCATCGTCCTGCGCGACCCGACCGACAACCTCTTGGAGTTCAAGCACTACGAGGATCCCCGGATGATGTACTGACCGCCGCGGGTGATTTTTTACCGGCGGGTGGGTAATCACACTGTGATCAGTTTCCCCGCACCTCCCC
>NZ_SMKU01000151.1 GCF_004349215.1 Actinomadura rubrisoli
GCCCCCCGGCCCCGGACGAGCCCCTATCTGGAGGAGCAGGCGGACGCCGTCCAGAAGGGCACGCTGTGGTCGCGGATGGACATCGGCGAGATCTTCACCGGCGGCATGTCGCCGCTGGGCCAGTCGTTCGCCCAGTACTACCAGCACAACGTCCACCGCGGCTGCGCCGTGTCGACCGGGGTGCGCGACCCCGGCGACCTGTCGCTGCACATGGGCTACTTCCAGGGGCACGTCTACCTGAACATCTCCTACACGGCCTACCTGCTGGGGCAGTGCCTCCCCACCCGGGACCAGAGCCGGTTCACCAAGCGGTTCGTCAGCGAGGAGGTGGACCTGGCCGCCTACCGCAACCCCTTCGGCACGTGGCCCGGCGGCGTCGGCGAGCTGCGCACCACCGCCTTCTGGCTGCGCAGCACCATCGCCGAGATGAGGAACATGAAGAAGCGCGCCGACCGGATGGTCAAGTCGCGGTTCTACGAGTTCGACCGGGCCCGGCGCCTGGACCTGACCCGGTTCGAGCGCTGGGAGCTGCGCGACGAGCTCGCGCGCCGCCTGGCGTACTTCCACGACATGCACGTCGGCTACATGCCGTACTACATGAACGCGTTCGGGTTCTACGGCCTGCTGGAGGCGCTGTCCGGCGCGTGGCTCGGCCAGGAGGGCGACAGCCTGCGGAACCGGATCAAGACCGACATGTCCAGCCTGCGGACGGTGGAGTCCGCGCGCGAGCTCTGGCTGCTGGCGCAGGCGGCCCGGCGGCGGCCCCGCGTCATGGAGATCATCCGATCGGGGTCCCCGGCGGACGTCCCCGCCGGGCTCCGCGCCGACGAGGAGGGGCGGGCCTTCTGGGACGCGCACATGGAGCCGTTCCTGCGCGAGAACGGCACCCGCGGCCGCCAGGAGATGGAGCTCACCCACCCGCGCTGGATCGACGACCCCTCCTACGTCTTCCAGATGATCCGCCGCTACGCCGAGGACGGCTTCTCCATCGACGAGATCCTCGACCGCCCGGCCGATCCGCGCGAGGACGAGGCGGCGCGCGCGCTGGCACGGCTGCCGCTGCCCAAGCGCCGCCTCATCGGGAAGGTCATCTCCCTGTACGAGACGTGCAGCCGGCTCCGCGAGACCACCCGCATGTCGATGATCACCTCGATCTGGCTGGTGCGGACGGTCGTCTACGAGGTCGGCCGCCGCCTCGTCGCCGCCGGGGTCCTGCGGTCCCTCGACGAGGTCGCCGACCTGGACTTCGCGGACGTGCTGCGCTACCTGGAGGGCACCGACGACGCGCGCGAGGTCTTCTCCCGCGCCGCGATCGAGGAGGCCCGGCGGACGTTCCAGTCCTACGCCCGGCTGCCCGAGCCGCCGCTCAGCTTCGTCGGCGAGTGGGACGTCACCCGGTCGGTCCGGCCGGTCCCGGACGGGGTCCGGCTGGAGGGCCTCGGCGCGAGCCCCGGCCGGGTCGTGGGCCGGGCCCGCATCATCGAGGACCTCGTCTGGCAGGCCGACGAGTTCCAGGTCGGGGAGATCCTGGTGACCCGGTTCACCGACGCGTCGTGGACGCCGCTGTTCGCCATCGCCGGGGCCGTCGTCACCGACATCGGCTCGATGCTCTCGCACAGCTCGATCGTGTCCCGGGAGTTCCACGTCCCGTCCGTCGTCAACACCAAGCACGCGACACAGACGGTCAAGACCGGCGACATGGTCATGGTGGACGGCGACCGCGGCGTGGTCGAGGTCGTCGAGGACTGACGAACCCGAGGACCGACGAACCCGAGGACCGACGAAAGGAGCGAACCGGTGATCCCCAACCAGTGGTATGCCGTCCTGCGGTCGCAGGACGTCGGGACCGCGCGGCCGACCGGGGCGAAGCGCATGGGCCTGGAGATGGTCTTCTGGCGCGACACCTCCGGGCGGCTTATCTGCCAGTCGGCGCGGTGCCCGCACAAGGGCGCCAATCTGGCCGACGGCAGGCTCCGCGGCGACACGATCGGCTGCCCCTACCACGACTTCCGGTTCGGGACGGACGGGACGTGCCGCCTCGCGCCGTGCCTGGGCACCGGCGGCCGCCTCCCCAGGTCGATGCGGATCGAGAACTACCACGTCCGCGAGCGGAACGGCCTGATCTGGGTGTGGTGGGGAGAGGACCGGGCCGTCCTCCCCGAGGTACGGGTGCCGCCCGAGGTCGGCGGCCGCGACGACGTCCACGCGACGAGCGCCTGGCAGCAGCCCGTCCACTACACGCGCTACATCGAGAGCCTGCTCGACTTCTACCACGTCCCCGTCGTCCACCGGGACCACTGGTTCAACGTGCTGGACTACGTCGGCTGGAGCGGTACCGCCCGCAAGCTCGGCTTCGACGGCCGGCGCCGCTACCTCGCCATGACCAAGCTCGTCGACAGCCGCCTGGAGGTCGACGGGACGACGCTGCGGCACTTCTTCCGCCTGGTGGAGGAGGGGGACCCGACGAACTCCGCGTCATTGGCGGTGACGTTCACCTTCCCGGGGATGGTGCACATCCACACCGAGCCTTTCGACGTCACCATCTGGATGACCCCGATCGACGAGGGCCGCACCCAGGTGCTGTTCCGCTGGTACGAGGACCGGCACCTCGCGCGGATCCTGCGCGCCCCGGGACTGCGGCGCGTCCTGCCGAGGCTGGCCCTGTTCGCGCAGAAGCGCGTCCAGGAGGTGCAGGACATGAACGTCGTCAGCCGCATCGAGCCCCGGGTCACCGGGCGCGGGGTGAACCGCTTGGTCGCCGCCGACGAACTGAACGCCAAGTACGTGGTGATGCGCGACCAGCTCAGGAAGGAGGCCGGCGTGCCCGGCCACGGCGATGCCCCCGCCGATGTCCTCGAAGGCGCCATCGACGCCGGGCCCGCCCTGCCGAACGGGTCGGCTGCGGAGGATCCCGCGCCGGCGTGACGGCCCGACCCGCGTCCCCTCCGTCCGAAGACCCACGGGAGCCGCCGCGTGACGAATCCAGAGCCGGACCCGACCCCGGGCGCCGCCCGCACCGCCCGGGAACCCATCGCCATCGTGGGGATCGCCGGCCTCTATCCCGGAGCGCGGGGAGCCGACGGCTATTGGGGGCTGCTGCGCGAGACCCGGGCGCGGGCCCTCTCGCCGGGGGCGTGCGCGCTCGCGGACCTGGAGGTCGACGTGGCGCGGTTCGGGATCCCCCCGGCGCAGCGGCGCTCGATGACGCGGATGCAGGTCCTCATGCTGGAGGCGGCGCGGCAGTGCCTGACGGACGCCGGGTACGCCGGGCGCCCGCTGGCCACCGACCGCACCGACGTCATCGTGGGGACCTGCTTCGGCCTCGACCGGCAGTACGCCAACGCGCTGCGCGTGGAGGGCGCCCGGTACGCGCGCGAGCTCGGCCGGGCCATGGCCGGCGACCCCGGCGGGCACGTCCGCCCGCACGCCCGGCGGGCCGCCCGGGACCTGCGCGCCCGGCTGGTGAAGCGGCTGGGCGCCGCGCCGCACGACCGGGTCGGGGAGATGGCGAGCACGATCCCGGCCCGGATCGCCGGCGCGTTCCGGCTGCGCGGCCGGACGATGGCGGTCGAGTCCGCCGACGCGACGTCCTTCGTCGCGCTGGAGCACGCGGTCAACGCCCTGCGGGGCCATGTCTGCGACGCGGTGCTGGTGCTGGCCGGCCAGCGCCGCGAGAGCCCGCTCCTCGCGGACGCCCTCGCCGCGAAGGGCCTGGGCATGGTGCCCGGCGGGCCGTCAGGCGGGCCGTGCGATGCGCTGGGCGAGGCGGGCTTCGTCCTCGGCGAGGGGGTCGGGGCGCTGCTGCTCAAGCGGCGGTCCTCGGCCGTGCGGGACGGCGACCGCGTCTACGCCTCGATCCGCGAGAGCCGGCTGGCGCACGACGCGCGCCCGGGCGTGCTGCGCTACTCGACGTCGGCGGAGGAGCGGCACCGGGTCGCCCTGGCCTGCCACGAGGCGGGCGGGGTGGCCCCCGGGTCCGTCCAGTACGTCGAGTTCTCCGGGGGCGGTGTCGCGGCGGTCGCGGAGGCCGCGGTCGGCGGGCTCGGGCGGCTGTTCGGGGACGTGCCTCGCGGTTCGGTGGTCCTGGGCTGCGCGGGTGACCGGCTGGGCAACACCTTCGCCAACGCCGGTCTCGCCAGTGTCAGCAAGGCCGCCTTGGCCCTCTACCACCGCGGACTGCCGCCGCACCGTCCGGGGCCCGACCTCTCCGAGGCCGGCCTGGTCGGCACGGCGTTCCGGTTCGCGCGCTCCGCCGAGCGCTGGGCCGCCGGTCCCGGCGACGCGCCCCGGCGCGTGGCCGTCTCCGGCGCCTCGCTGGCCGGGACGCTCTGCCATCTGATCCTGGAGGAGCACGATTCCCGCAGGCCGGCGGCCCTCGGCGCGCAGGCGCCCGCGCAGGACGGCACGGCGCAGGACGGCATCGAGCAGGACGGTACCGCGCAGGTCGTGTCCCGTCCGGAGGCGATAGCCGTCGTCGGCTTCGGGGGACGCTTCGCCGGGTGCGCCGACGCCGACGCCTTCTGGCGGACCGTCCGCTCGGGCGAGGACCGCATCGGCCCCTTGCCCGGATCGGTCTTGGACCGCGAGCTCTACTTCGCCCCCGACGGGATCAGCCTCACCCACACCTACACCGAGCTGGGCGCCCCCGTCCGGGTCCCGGACGGCCCGCCCGCCGGGCTGCCCATCACGCCGCGCCGGTACGCGGCGATGGACGCCGCCCAGCGCGTCGTCCTGGCGGTGGCGCAGGAGACCCTCGGCAGGCACGGGCGGCGGCACTCGCTCGCCGGGCGCCCCGGGCTGGTGGCGATCGGGAGCAACCTCAGCCTGGGGACGGACCGGCGGCTCGACGCCGGGCGATCGGCCGCCGAGCTCGAAGCGGCGGCCGCCGAGCTGGACGTCCTGGCGGACCTGCCCGGACCGGACAGGGCACGGATCCTGGACGAGGCGCGGCGCGGCTACGGGGCCCGCGCCGGGCCGCTGTCACCGGCGGACCTGGACGGGGCCCTCGCCGGCGGGGTGGCCGCCCTGGTCGCCAACGAGTACCGGCTGGCCGCCGTGCCCGTCGCGGTGGAGGCGGCCTGCGCGTCCTCGCTGGCGGCGCTGGACGCCGCGATCGGCGCCCTGCGGTCCGGCGGGGCCGACTACGCGATCGCCGGGGGTGTCGAGCTGGCCTGCAACCCGCGCGACATGGTGCTCTGCTCGGCCCTCGGGCTGCTGTCGCGCACCAGGATCACCCCGTTCGACGAGGCCGCCGACGGGTTCAGCCCCGGCGACGGCTGCGCCCTGTTCCTGCTCAAGCGCCTGTCCGACGCCCGCGCCGACGGCGACCCGGTCTTCGGGCTGCTGCGCGGCGCCGGCGGGTCCAACGACGCCAGGTCGCTGATCGCCCCGGACGTGGACGGGCAGGTCAGGGCGATGCAGCAGGCGTTCGGCCAGGTCGAGTTCGACCCGGCCGCCGTGGACTACCTGGAGGCCCACGGGACCGGCACCCGCGTCGGCGACCAGGTGGAGACCACCGCCACCGCCCAGGTCTACGCCAAGCCCGGACGGCACCGCCCCCTGATGATCGGGACGGCGAAGTCGCAGTTCGGCCACACCTTCGCGGCGGCCGGCGGCGCCGGGCTGCTGCGCGCGCTGCTGAGCATCCGGGCGCGGACCTTCCCCCCGAACGCGAACCTCGGGACGCCGGGCCCGGAGCTCGCCCTGGACGACATCCCCGCGCGGCTGCCGACCGAGCCGGTGCCGTGGCCCGCCGTTCCGGGCCGGCCGCGCCGGGCGGGCGTCAGCTCCTTCGGCACCGGCGGGATCAACTACCACGTCCTCCTCGAAGAGCATCCGGCCGAGGAGCGCCAGGACGGAGCGCGATGAACGCGACGAACGCGATGGACGCGACGAACACTCACCTCTCCCCGGAGACCGAGGCGATGCGCGAGATGGTGCTCGCCTTCGCCCGCCGCGACCTCGCCGGTTCCGGCGGCTTCGACCCCGGCGAGTTCCGCCGCAGGTGGCGGCTCGCGGGCGAGCAGGGCCTGACCGGCGGCACCGTCCCGGACAAGTACGGGGGCAGCGGCCTCGACGCCGTCGCGGCGGCCGCGCTCATGGAGGCGTTCGGCGAGGGCTGCGCCGACACCGGCTTCGCCTTCTCGGTCGCGGCGCACCTGTTCGCCTGCCTGATGCCCATCGTGGAGTTCGGCACGGACGGCCAGAAGGAGCGCTGGCTGCCGGGGCTGTGCTCGGGGGAGCGCATCGCCGCCCACGGCATCACCGAGCCCGAGGCGGGGTCCGACGCGATGAACCTGCGGACCCGCGCCGAGCACCGGGACGACCACTACGTCCTCAACGGCGGCAAGTGCTTCACCACCAACGCGCCCGTCGCCGACGTGTTCATCGTCCAGGCCGCCACCCGCGCGGGGGGCGGGTTCTTCGGGCTGACGGCCTTCGTGGTGGAGGCCGGGACGCCGGGCCTGCGCGTGGGCCGTCCCTATGACAAGACCGGCCTGCGCGGGTCTCCCACGGCCGATGTCTACTTCGACGACTGCGCGGTGCCCGCCGACTGCGTCCTCGGCGGCGAGGGCGCGGGGGCGAGCGTGTTCACCTCGTCGATGAAATGGGAGCGGACGTGCCTGTTCGGCGTCTACCTCGGGGTGATGAAACGCGTCGTGGACGACACGATCGCCTTCGCCGGCGAGCGCGAGCAGTTCGGGACGGCGATCGGCGGCTTCCAGGCCGTCAGCCACCGCGTCGTCGACATGCTCCTGCGGCTGGAGAGCGCGCGGCTGATGCTCTACAAGGCCGCCCGGGGGCTGTCGCGCGGCGACGACGACGAGATCGCCCCCGCGCTGGCCAAGATCGCGGTGAGCGAGGCGGCGGTGCGGATCGGCCTGGACGCCGTCCAGCTGCGCGGCGCCGCCGGGGTCCTGGAGGGCGGGGCCGCGGCGCTGCTGCGCGACGCCCTTCCGGCGCGCATCTTCTCCGGCACGAACGAGATCCAGAAGAACAACGTCGCACGCGCCCTGGGGCTCGGCCGCAGGCGGCCCGCCCCCCGTAGCTGAAAGGCCAGGAAATGCAGATCATCGTCCATCTCATCCGGCTGCGCCCCGGCACCGACCCGGCCGCGTTCGAATCGTGGGTGCGGGAAGTCGACTACCGGACGTGTCCGGAACTGCCCAGCGTGATCGCGTTCTCCGTGCAGCGGATTTCGGGCAGTGCGCATGCGGCCGCGCATTACTTCGAGATCATCCAGGTGACCGGTGCGGCCGATTTCGAACGGGATATGGGAACGCCCGCCTTCCAGGGCCTCGTCCGCACCTTCGAGACGATGGCCACGGTGACGGCGGAGTTCTCCGGGGACCGGCTGGATCCCGCCTATTCCGCCGTCTGACGCGCCCGACCGTCCACGGGGACCCCATCGCGCGATGGAAACGCCGCCTCCCGCGCGCCCGGGGTCCCCGCCATCGGTCCAGGTCGGGTCCGGAGCCGTCTCGTCCTTGCGTTGAGCGCGGCCGTGATCGACTCAATGAAAGGATGAGAGCCGCCGCCCGCACTGGACGGGATGTGGAGACCAGGAATGGTCGCCCTGTGGATGGCGGCTTGCGGATCGACTCTGTAAGACTGCCACTGAACGACTGTTCGGCTTAATGGGGGACGCTCACAAACCAGAGCGACAGAGCCCGAACGCGGTCGGCAATAACGGCGAAGCGACCGCCCCGTCGATGTCAAGGGTAGAAATGGCTGTAGACAGCTTGTGGCAGAGACCGACAGTACCGGCCGATGAAAACCAGGGGAACGGAGTCCGGATCGATCTTCTCGGCACCGTTTCCGTCGTCGTCCATGGCAACCGCACGGAACTGCGCGCCGCGAAGGTTCGCGCCATGATCGCCACTCTCGCACTTGAGGCCGGACGCACGGTCTCACACGACGAGCTGACCGAGGAGCTGTGGCCCGGCGAACTCCTGGGCAATCCTCGCAACGCCCTCCAAGCGCACGCGACCCGTATCAGGAGGATGTTCGGCCGGTCCGCGGGACGGTCCCGCCCGCCGCTCCTCCTGCGCGCCGTCTACAACGGGTATGTCCTCGACGTTCCGCGCGAGCGCGTCGACGGCAACCGCTTCCTCAACCTGACGGCCCGCGCGTCCGCCGTCCTGTCCTCGGCCCCCGAGCGGGCCCTGGAGCTCCTTCAGTCCGGCTTGGCCCTCTGGCACGGTCCAGCGCTGCTGGACACCCGCACCGGGCAGCGCTGCCGGGGCGCGGCGGCGCTGCTGGAGGAGCGGCGCCTGAGCGCCTGGGAGGACCTGGTGAGCGCCCGGCTGTTCCTCGGCGACGAGCGGCAGGCCGTCGCCGAGCTGCAGCGGCTGGTCGCGACGCACCCGACGCGCGAGCGCCTGTGCGAGCTGCTGATGTTCGCGCTCTACCGCGCGGGACGGCAGGCGGAGGCGCTGGAGCGGTTCCACGAGACCCGCCGGCGGCTGGACGAGGAGCTCGGCGTGCAGCCGGGCCGGCAGCTCCAGCGGCTGTACGGGGAGATCCTCTCCCAGGACCGGGCGCTCGAATCGCTCCACGCGATCCTGGCGGGGCGCCGCGAGTACAAGGCCGCGGTATGAGCCGCCGCCGAGCGGCGAGATGAGCCGCAGGACCGCCGCGGCGGCCGCCTTCCCATCCCGGGGGCCGGCCGCCGCGGCCTTTCGGGGTGCCCGCACCCCGGGCCGCCCGACCGGCGGCCCGGCCGGCGATCGGCGGACGGGCCCGTCAGCGGCTCGTCAGCGGCGCGGTCAGCGGCTCCGCCCAAGGTGGACCCGTTCGCAGCGACCGGCGAAAGGGCAGGAGGTGCTCGATGGTGGCCGCGGTCGTCACAGGCATCGGCGGTTGGCTGCCGCCGCGCGCGGTGCCCAATGAGGAACTGGCCGCACGGCTCGACAGCTCCGACGCCTGGATCCGCCGGCGCACCGGGATCCGGCGGCGCCACTTCGCGTCCGAGGGCATGGCGGTGTCGGACCTGGCGGTGGAGGCCGGCGGGCGCGCGCTGAAATCGGCGGGCGGCTGCGATGCCGACGCGGTGGTGCTGGCCACGACGACGCCCGACCGCCCGTGCCCCGCGACGGCGCCCGACGTGGCGACCCGGCTCGGCCTGCCGGGCGTGGCGGCCTTCGACGTCGCGGCCGTGTGCAGCGGCTTCGTCTACGCGCTCGCCACCGGGGCCGGGCTGATCGCCGCGGGGATCGCGCGGCGCGTGCTGGTGATCGGCGCGGACGTGTTCTCCAGCATCCTCGATCCCGCGGACCGGTCGACGTCGGTCATCTTCGGGGACGGCGCCGGAGCGGTCGTGCTGCGCGCCGGGAGCGCCGGCGAGCCGGGTGAGCTCGGGCCGTTCGACCTCGGCAGCGACGGCGGCGGCGCGGACCTGATCACCGTCCCGGCGGGCGGGTCGCGGCAGCGCCTGTCCGGCGCCGAGCCCGCTCCCGGGCAGTACTACTTCGCGATGGCCGGCAAGGAGGTCTTCTGGCGCGCCGTCCAGCAGATGGCGCGGTCGGCGCAGAACGCGGTCGACCGGGCCGGATGGCGCCTGGAGGACGTCGACCACCTGGTCTGCCACCAGGCGAACCAGCGCATCACCGACCATCTCGCCGACGAGCTCGGCCTTCCCCGGGCGCGGGCGGTGACGAACATCGCCGACGTGGGCAACACGGCGGCCGCGTCGATCCCGCTGGCGCTGGACCAGGCCCACGCCGACGGCACCCTGCGCACCGGGGACCGGGTGCTGCTGACCGCGTTCGGCGGCGGCCTCGCCTGGGGCTCGGTGACGCTGCGCTGGCCGGCGATCGACGACGGACGCGGACAGGGAGGCCCGGATGAGTGAGGCCGGCCGGATGAGCGGGGCCGGGAAGGCCGGCGCGCGCCCGGGACCGCCCGCCCCCGGGATCGCGGTCACCGGTGTCGGCCTCGTCACGCCGGCCGGCATCGGCGTCGCCGGGACCTGGGACGCGGTGTGCCGGGGACGGTCCGCGGCGTCGAAGGACCCGCGGCTGTCCGGCCTTCCCGTGGACATCTCCTGCACCGTGCCGGGCTTCTCCGCGTCCGAGCACGTCGGCCGGCGGAGCACGCTCATGCACGACCGGTACGTCCAGCTGGCCGTCGCGGCCGCGCGCGAGGCGGTCGCCGACTCCGCCCTCGACCCGGGAGCCTGGGACGGGGCGCGCGTCGGGGTCGTCATCGGCAACGGGGTCGGCGGCGTCACCTCGGCGGCCCGGCAGCAGGAGCGGCTGGCGAACGCCGGCCCGCAGGCGGTGTCGGCGCTGCTGATCCCCCTCCTCGTCCCCAACATGGTGGCGGGCCACCTGGCGATCGAGTTCGGCGCGATGGGGCCGAACCTCGTGACGGCCACCGCGTGCGCCTCCGGCGCCACCGCGATCGGCACCGCGATGCGGCTGCTGCGCGACGGCGACTGCGACGTGGTGGTCACCGGCGGCACGGAGGCGCCGATCACCCCGCTGATCGTCACCGGCTTCGCGCAGATGGGCGCCCTGTCGCGGCGGACCGGCGACCCCGGCGCGGCCTCGCGCCCCTTCGACTCCGGACGCGACGGCTTCGTCATCGGGGAGGGCAGCGGGATCCTCGTCCTGGAACGCGAGGACGACGCGCGCGCCCGCGGCGCGCGGGTGCGCGCCCGGCTCGCCGGATACGGCGCCTCCGCCGACGCCCACCACATGACGGCGCCCGACCCTGAGGGGACCGCCGTCCGGAACGCGACACGCGCCGCCCTGGCGGAGGCCGGCGCGGTGCCCGCCGACGTCGACCACGTCAACGCCCACGGCACCTCGACGCCGCTGAACGACGTGGTCGAGGCGGAGACCATCCGGACCCTGTTCGGCGGCACTCCGGCGGTGACCTCGGCCAAGGGCGCGGTCGGGCACACGCTCGGCGCGGCCGGGGCGATCGAGGCCGTCCTCACCGTCCTGGCGATCGAGCGCTCCACGGTGCCGCCGACCGCCAACCTCGACCGCCTCGACCCGCGGATCGACATCGACGTCGTCGGCGGGGAGCCGCGGGAGCGCAAGATCGGCGTCGCGGTCAGCAACTCGTTCGGGTTCGGCGGCCAGAACGCCGTCCTCGTCCTCACCGCCGCCTGACACACGTACACCACCGCACGCGCACGACCCACCGCACGCGCATGACAAGGAGAGAGCAGATGAGCTCACGACGTCTGATCGGCATCACCCTCGCCCTCGTCCTCATGGTGGGGCTGGTGGTCCGGCGCCGGTCCTCGCGGAAGGGCCCGGGCGAGGCCGCCGCCGGCGACCGCTGAGGACCCGCCATGCCGTTCACCGTTCCGGACGAGGATCTCCGCCGCCTGGAGACCGAGGTCCAGAAGGCCCTGTCCAGCGCGGACGAGAGCGCCCTGGAGGTCCTCGGCTACGGCGAGGTCACCCTCGTCCTGAGGGTCACCACGCCATCGGGGGCGTTCGCCTGCAAGCGGCTGCCGGTCTTCCCGTCCCGGCAGCGGCTCGACCGCTACCGCCGCACCCTGGACTCCTACCTGCACCGGCTCGGCGAGAGCGGGCTGAACGTCGCGGAGACGCGGCTGTGGCAGCTCCCGAGGCCGTCCGGCGAGATCGTGGCGTACTGCGTGCAGGAGGAGCTCCCCGGGCGGCGCCTGTGCTCGCGGCTGCTGCACGAGCGGGACGAGGCGTGGGCGCGCGGCTTCTTCAAGCGCTTCCTCGACGACGTCGACCGCGCCGTGGCACCCGACCTGGGGCTCGACGCCCAGGCGTCGAACTGGTGCGACATCGACGGCGACCTCGTGTACCTGGACGTCACCACCCCGCTGATGCGGGACGGGCGCGGCCGCGAGCTGCTGGACGTGCGCCTGTTCCTCACCTCGCTGCCCTGGGCGCTGCGCGACGCCGTCCGGATCACGATGACCAAGTCGATCTTCGACAAGTTCTACGCGACCCGGGGAGTGGTGCTGGACTTCCTCGGCAACCTGCACAAGGAGCGGCTCGGCCACCTGGTCCCGGTGTTCCTGGAACAGGCCGACGCGCGCATCGATCCGCCCATCACCGCCGAGGAGGCGGCGGCCTACTACAAGGGCGACGCCCGGATGTGGGAGGTCATCCAGCGGCTGCGGAAGGCGGACCGGCTCTGGCACCGCAAGGTCCGGCGCCGCCCGTACCCGTTCCTCCTCCCGCCCGACGTCGTCCGTTGAGCACCGCGCTCACCGAGCGGCCGGTCACGGGGGCGGGCCCGGTCACCGGGGCGGGCCCTGCCGCGCGGGCGGGCCCGGTCACGTGCGTGGACGGGGCGGTGCTGCTGGATCCGGCGCGGCCGCTGCACCTGGCCCACGCCGGTCCGGGGCTGACGATCGCCACGGTGTCGATCGACTGGCTGCGGGACCAGCCGTCCGGCAGGCTGGCGGGCATCGTCTCCCGGCACCTGTCCCCGGGCGAGCGGGAGCACGCCGCCGCGCTGCGGCTCCCGAAGCGCAGGGTGGAGTGGCTCGCCGGACGGCTGGCGGCCAAGCACGCCGTCCGCGTCCACCGGCGCCGCCGCCTGGGGATCACGGGACCGACCCGCGACATCAGCGTCGACGCCGTCCCCGAGGGGCCGCGCGCCGGGAAGCCCCGCGTGAACGCGCCGGTCGAGATCGCCATCTCCCACTCGGCCGGGTTCGCCGTCGCCGCCTGCGGCTGCCGGCCGGTCGGGATCGACGTGGAGCGCCACCGCGAGATCTCCCCGGTGCTCGCCCGCAGGATCTCCTCGGTGGACCGTCCGGCGGCGGCCGGCCCGCACGACCGGCTGCCCCTCATGCCCCCGCCGCTGCGGTGGACGTGCAAGGAGGCCGTCCTCAAGTACTTCGGGTTCGGCCTGCGCGTCGACGTTCGGGAGGTCCGGCTCACCGGCTGGCGGCCGGACGGCGGCTTCACCTGGTCCCCCGGACCGGCGCTGCGCTCGGCCGCGGCCGCGTCCCCATGGCCGGGGCACGGCTGGGCGCGCGAGATCGGCGGCTACGCCCTGGCATTGGTCTGGTGAACGACGGAGGACGAACGATGATCGGACAAGGCGCCGCGCGGATCACCGGCGTCCGTTTCGCGGACGCGCTGGACGAGGGCCTGGCGGTCGCCGGGCTCAGCCCGTCCTCGCACAACTGCCAGCCCTGGGCCGTGGCCTGGCTGCCCGGCGTCCGCGCCCGCCGCGCGGCCGCGAAGACCATCGCGCCGGACGGCCCGGACGCCGCGGCGGGGCGGGAGTACGTGCTGCTGGCCCTCGACCGGGACCGCCGGCTCGGTGCCCTGCCCGCCCACGCGGACGAGATGTTGATCAGCTGCGGCGTGTACTGGCGCGTTCTCCGGCGCGCCCTGGCCGCCCAGGGGTGGCGCGTCAGCGGGCAGAGCGCTCTGCGGCCCGGCGCCCCCCTCCGCGGCCTGGACCTCCCCGCGGCATGGGAGCCTCTGTGCGTGGCGGAGTTCCAGCCGGGCGGGGCGCCGGACGAATCGGTGCGCGAGCTGCGCGACCTGGCGCGGCGCCGCCGGACCAACCGGGCTCCCTACACCTCCGAGAACGTCGACCCGAAGACGCTCGACGCCCTCGCGCGGCCCCCCGGTGCCCCCGGCGCGGACGGCACTCCGGTCCTGATCCGGCACCTGACCTCGCACCTGGACCTCGAACGGTTCGCCGGCTTCGTCGCCCGCAACGGCGGCCGGGACTTCGCCCACCGGGACGCCTGGCGCGAGACGCACTCGTTCATCCGCTGGAGCGACGCCGAGGCGTCGGCGCGCGGTGACGGCTTCACCTTCGCCCACCTGTTCGGGCCGCTGCCCGCCGCCCAGTGGTGGCTGAGGCGCGCGGCGCTCGCGCCGGCCACCATGGGCGTGCTCCGCCTGGCCGGCTACCCCCGGTTCCTCGCCGGGCAGCTCGCCCGGGTCGTGCGGACCTCGCCGGCCATCGCCCTGATGACGCTCGCCGTGAAGGAGCCCGCGCCGCCCGACCTGCTCTGCGCCGGCGGCGCGCTCGCCGACTACTGGCTGGGCGCCACCCGCGAGGGGCTGGCGCTGCACCCGATCAGCATTGTCCTCCAGCACGAGGACCTGCGCGGCGAGCTCCGGGCCAGGTTCGGCCTGACCGGGCGCCCGTTCTTCGTCGCCCGGCTGGGACATCCCGCCGCGGCCTTCCCGTCCTCGCCGCGGCGGCCCCGGACGGAGGTGCTCCGCGTCCTGTGAGACCGGCGGCGACCGTCCTGGACGACCGGCCGGTCACATGCACTGGCGCCGGACGACGCGGAACTCCCCGCCGCACATGACGGCGCTCTCCTCCGTCCAGCGCTCCGACCTCCCGGGCGCGAGCGGGTCGCCGCCGAGGACCTCGCGGAGCCGGTTGCGCAGCAGCAGCACCGCGAGGTCGTTGGCGGTGAGCCAGGCCGCGCGGAGCGGCCGGTTGCACGGGGGAGGGGCCTGTCCCATGCCGACCATGGCGTCCAGCCGGGCGAGCCTGACCTGGTGCCACCGCCGGAAGATCTGCCGCCCGGCCGCCTCGTCGCCGGTCAGGAGCCGCGCCAGCTGGGCGAGCACCGGGGAGCCGTCCGGGAGGGCCGTGACCAGCTCGTGGACCATGGAGTGGCCCGCTCTGTCGTCGCCCGCGGCGCCCGGCGCGACGGACAGGCCGTCGAGGAACCGCCCTAAGACGGCGAGGGTGTAGTCGTTGACGGCCTCGCGCAGGCCCTTCTTGCCCCCGAAGTGGTGGACGACCAGGCTCGGTGACACATCGGCTGCGGCCGCGACCTGGCGGAGGGTCACGGCGTCGGCGCCGTGGTCGGCGAACAGGCTCAGGGCCTGGCGGCAGATCTTCCCTCGTGCCGTCCTGTCTGAAGGATGCATCCGGACCTCTCAGGAGAAGGTCCGGGCATCCGGCGCGCCGGATGCCCGGACCATAAGGGGGTTTCTGAGACGCGATGGTGTCCACGGCTGTCGGGGCCGGTGCCGGTGCCGGGCCGCGTCAGCCGGTGGCGCGGGTCCCGGCCGGAGGCCGCGCCCGCTCCTGCCCGGCGCGGGGCAGCCGCCGTCCGATGCCCGCCGGCAGCCACCAGTTCCAGTCGCCGAACAGCCGCATCAGGGCCGGGACGAGGACGAGCCGGACGAGCGTGGCGTCCAGGGCGATGGCGACCGCCAGCGACAGCCCGAACTCCTTCAGTTCGAGGATGCCCGCGGTGAGGAAGCCGCCGAACACCGCGACCATGATCGCCGCGGCGGCCGAGATGGGGCGGGCGGTGTGCTCCAGGCCCGCCGCGACCGCGGACGCGTTGTCGTGGCCCTGCTCCCACGCCTCCTTCATGCGCCGGATCAGGAAGACCTCGTAGTCCATGGACAGGCCGAACAGCAGCACGAACACGGTCACCGGCAGGTAGACCTGGAGGAAGCCGACGCTGGTGAAGCCCAGCAGCCCGGAGCCGTGCCCCCATTGGAAGACCGCGACCGTGATGCCGAGTGACGCCGCGGTGACCAGGAGGTTCATCACGACGGCCTTGATCGGCAGGGCGATGCTGCGGAACACCAGGAGCAGGAACAGCAGCGACATCCCGAGCACCATCGCCATGATGTAGGGGAGCTTGGCGGTCGTCTCCTCCGACAGGTCGACGAACGTGGCGGTGGCCCCGCCGACCAGCACGCGCTGGCCCGCGGCCTGCGGCGCGAGGTCGTGGCGGATGTGGCGGATCAGGCCGGTGGCGGCCTCGGAGTCGATCGGGACCTTCGGGACGGCGTTGAGCAGCATCCGCCCGTCGCCCGGGACGGCCTCGACGTCGGCGACCCGGGGGTCCTGCGAGATCTGCTGGGCCAGCCTGGAGGCGTTCCGCGTCCCCGCCGCGTCCAGCGGGGCGCCGCCCTTGCCGGTCACCACCACCTGGACCGGGGACACGGCGCCGGGGCTGAAGGAGCGTTCGAGGACGTGCTGCGCCTTGGCGGAGGGCCGCCCGTCCAGCGAGGCGGTGCCCAGGTCGATGCCGTACTTCAGGCTCGCGACGGGCACGGCGGCCACGGCCAGGATCGCGGCCGCCAGCACCCCGCAGACCACGGGACGGCGCATGACGAGGTGCGCCCAGCGGGCCCAGGGGCCGTTCGCGGCCTTCTCCTCCGAGCGCAGGTCGGCGGGCCTCCAGCGCTCGGGCAGGGACCCGGCGTTGACGCGCGGGCCGAGCGCCGCCAGGACGGCCGGGAGCAGCGTCAGCGCGGCCGCCAGGGTGCAGGCGACCGAGATCAGCACGCCGGTGGAGATCTCGCGGAACACCGGGGCGTTCACGATGAACAGCGAGCACACCGAGATCCCGACGATGATCCCGGAGAACAGGATCGTCCGCCCGGAGGTCGCGATGGCGACCCCGGTGGCCTCGACGATCGCCTCGTGCCGGCGCTCGCCGTCCCGGGTGACGCCGCGCCGCGCCAGTTCCTCGCGGAAGCGGCTGACGATGAACATGGCGTAGTCGATGCCGATCCCGGTGCCGATCATCGTCACGATGGTCAGCAGGAACGCGTCGAAGGTGAACCCGAACGTCAGCAGGTAGATGACGCCGAACGTGAGGGCCAGCCCCGCCAACGCCAGCAGCAGCGGCAGCACGGCGGCGGCGAGGGCGCCGAACGCCAGGACCATGACGGCCAGGGCGATGGGCAGGGCGACCGACTCGGCGCGCTCGGCGTCGGCGGTCTCGACGGCGGTCTGGTCGTTGGTGATGGGGGAGTAGCCGGTGAGGTGGGCCTCCAGCCCGTCCGCGCCCGCGTCCTCGATCGCGGTCTGCAGCTTCTCGGCCCGGCCCGGCAGATCGTGGCCGCTCCCCTTGAGGCCGACGACGGCCAGCGCGGCGCGCCCGTCGGGCGACACCTGCCTCTTGGCCTGGGGGTCGAACGGGCCGATGACGGTCACCACGCCCTCGCTCGCGCGGGCCGCCGCCACCACCCGGCCGATCGCGGCCCGGTGGTCGGCGATCCGGCCCCGCGCGGTGTCGAAGACGATGACGTCCTGCTCGTTGCCCTGCCCGGCGAAGTGCCGCTGGACGAGCGTGGACGCCTGCTCGGACGCGGTGCCGTTCACCCCGTAGTTCGGCGCCTTGAGCTGCTTGAACAGGAAGGGGAAGCTCACCCCGCAGGCGATGATCACCACCACCCAGGTGACGATCACCAGCCGGCGGTGCTCGGCCATCATGATGCCCCAGCGAGGCCGTCCCATCATCCACCTCTCAGGAGGGTGTGCACGGCGCCGGCCGCGTCGTGCAGATCGAGTTCGGGATCGAGGAGCAGGTGCAGCAGCAGGCCGTCGAACAGCCCGGCGACCAGCGCGGCGGTCCCGCTCGGGGACACGCCCGCGACCAGGTCGCCCTTCTCCTGGTCCGCGCGCGCCAGGTCCGTCAGCGCCTTCCGGAACGCGCGCAGCATCTCGGCGATGGGCGCGCGCAGCAGCGGGTCGCGCGAGGACTGCCGGAGGGTCTCCAGGAGCAGGACCACGGTCGGGTCGTTCAGCCCGCCGTCGGTGAACCAGGCGAACGTCCCGTCCAGCACCTCGTGGACGCCGGTCGCGTGCCGGGCGGCCTCCAGCGGCTGCGCGAGGGCCTGCCTGGTCCCGGCGATCGCGGCCTGCCGCAGCAGGTCCTCCTTGCCCTGGAAGTGGTAGCTCACCGCACCGTGCGGCACGTCGGCCCGCATCGCGATGGCCCGGGTGGTGACCTGCCCCCAGCCCACCTCGGCGATCAGCGCCCCGGCCGCCTCCGTGATCACGGCGCGCGTCGCCGCCCCCTGCTCCACGCTCGTCAGGCGGCTGCGACTGCCTTGTCCAATCGTCTTGTCCACATGGCCAAGGTAGCGCCGGGCCGTCCTCCGGTGCAAGCGCCGGACGCCGGGCGGCGAGACGGCGCGGCGTGTTCCGCCGGGACGGCGGCACACCGGGATCGGCGGGCCCCGACCATTCCGCGGGCCGCGTTAATGGATTTCCGCACCCGGCCCGACCGAACCGGACGCGGAACTGCCGCGTACTGGGGATTGATTGGCCCAGGGCGCGGGGCCGTCATCGGGCTCGCATAGCAGGTCGAAGAATGCCGCCGTCTGCCATGCGCTATTCTTCAAACCGGGAAACCGATCGAGAGGAAGACTGCACATGGCACAGAAGGTCCAAGTTCTCCTGGTTGATGACCTCGATGGCGGGAAGGCGGAGGAGACCGTCGCCTTCTCGCTCGACGGCCGGGCATACGAGATCGACCTGAACAAGAAGAATGCGGCCAAACTGCGCAAGGTCATCGCGCCGTATCAGGAGAGCGCCCGCAAGGCGCGCGCGGTGGGGCGCAAGTCCGCCACTCGCGCGGCCGGGAACCGCGAGCGCAGCGCCGACATCCGCGAGTGGGCGAGGTCCGCCGGAATCAAGGTCAACGACCGCGGCCGCATCCCGGCGAATGTGATCGAGCGATACGAGGCCGCGCACTGAACACGCAATGCGCGGCCGCCGCCGCGCATTGCGGGAGCGGTATTCCGCTCAGCCGGCGTGGACGGCGATGTTGCGCGGACGCGCGTCCGGGTGGTCGGCCAGCCACGGGAGCTCGGCGATATGGCGCCGCACGATGGGCTCGTACAGCTCGTGAAAGCTGCGGTGCAGGATGTCGATCTCGCTGATGCCCATGCCGGCGGTGCGCCATCGCAGGACGCGGTAGACGTCGGTGGCGTGCCCGGCGAGGGCGACGACGGTGATCCCCTCGGCGGGCCGCCAGGTCGGCGTGACGAGCGCGATGGCGAACCCGGCGGCGACGAATCCGACCATGCTGCTGACGTCCACGTCGGAATAGCGGAAGTGCGGGGTGAAGCCGGCGGCCTCGCACACGGCGCGGAGCATGGCGCTGCCTCCGTCGTCGCCGCCCTGCGGGGGGATCCAGGTCTCGCCGGCGAGGTCGGCGAGCTCGACCCGGCCGCGCCCGGCGAGCGGGTGGGCGGAGGGCAGCGCGATGCCGCACGGCTCGATGGTGATGACGCGCTCGGACGTCCCGGGCGGACACGGCGGCGCGTGATGGTCGGCGACCCGGCCCATGAACGCCACGTCGACCTGGCCGTTGGCGAGCAGGTGGGTGAGCACGGCGCTGGAATGGTCCAGCGTGGTGCTGACGGTGCGCCGCAGCAGCTCCGACTCCAGGCGGCGTAACCACTCGCCGAGCATGATGCTCGGATAGGTGCCGAGCCGGATGCCGGTCCGGCAGCCGCTGTCGCGCGTGGTGGCGAGCAGGTCGTCCATGTCGGCCAGCACGCCGCGGGCGCGCGCGAGGACGTGCCGGCCCAGCGCGGTGGGCACGATGCCGTTCGGGCCGCGGGTGAACAGCGGGCCGCCGAAGGCGTTCTCGATGCGGCGGAGCTGGTTGCTGAGCGTGGGCTGGGAGACGCCCAGGCCGGCGGCGGCCCGCGTGATGCTGCCGGCCTCGGCGAGCCGGCTGAGTACGCGCAGATGGCGCAATTCAACCTGCATAGCGGCGAAGCTATGCCGAATTGCGAGGGCCCGCAAGAGTTCCCCGGCTGTCACTCTCGTCTTCGCAAGGCGCGTCAGCTACCCACCGGGTCCGGCACACGACTCCCAGTTCCCGTTTCCCTGTGCCGCCCTGTTCAGAGCCTGCCTGGGCGTAAAGAGAAGGGCGCCCGGGTCAGGCCGTCCCGCGTTGGTGCGTTGTCGCGCCGGCCGCCGCCCCGTTCCCCCGCAGGGCGGCCTCACCCCCCGTGTTCATGGAGGCATGCGGCTGTGAAACGCAGACATCTGCTGGCGCCCATTGTGGTCGCGGCGCTCGCGGTCACCGGCATGACGCCGCTGACCGCGAAGGCATTTCCGAACGCTCCGCGGCCCCGTCCCGATCCCAAGTCCGCGGCGGTCGCGTCCGCGGAGCGGCTGATCACCGGCCGTGCCGGTGAACTGCGTCCCGGCGACGGCGACGAATACATCCGGACACAGGTCGTCGGAACGCCGTGGGACCAGTACTACGTCGCCTACGAGCGCGCCTACCGCGGGCTGCCCGTGGTCGGCGGCGATTTCGTGGTGGCCACCGACGCGGCCGGCCGCGTCCGCACCCTTTCGGTGGCGCAGAAACAGGTGATCGCGGTCGGCACCACCCCGCGGGTCGCCGCGGCGTCGGCCGCCGGGACGGCTCAGGCGGCGCTGACCAAGCCGGACGGAAAACGGTCGCAGCCGCGTCTCGTCGTGCACGCCCTGGCGAAGCCCCGGCTGGCTTGGGAGACGATCGTCTCAGGGCGCGACGGCAAGCAGCCGAGCCGCAAGAAGGTCTACGTCGACGCACGCACCGGCAAGCGCTTCGACGAGCAGGAGACCGTCCACGCCGGGACCGGAACCGGTGTCTGGGAGGGTTCGGACCTGACCATCGGGACGACCCAGTCGGGCGGCGCGTACACGATGCGGGACCCGAACCGGCCCGGGCTGTCGTGCGCCGACTACAGCGGCGGCCAGGTGCTCTCCGGTCCGGACGACGTGTGGGGCAGCACGGACAAGACCAGCAAGGAGGCCGGATGCGTCGACGTCATGTACGCCGCCGCCGGTGAGTGGGACCTGCTCAAGTCGTTCGGGCGCACCGGGCTGCGGGACGGCCAGTGGGCCCCGGCGGAAGTGGGCCTCGGCGACATCAACGCCTACTGGACGGGCAGCGAGGCCACCTTCGGCTACAACCAGCAAAACCAGTGGATCACCGCGACCGACGTGGTGGCCCACGAGTTCGGCCATGCCCTGGACACCTTCACGCCGGGCGGGATCTCCAGCGGCGGCACCTCGGAGTTCGTCGGAGACCTGTGGGGCGCGAGCACCGAGCACTTCCTGAACAACCGGGCCGACCCGCCCGACTACACCGTCGGCGAGATGGTCGACCTGGTCGGCGACGGCCCGATCCGCAACATGTACGACCCGTCGAAGGTCAACGGCGACCCGAACTGCTACTCCAGCAAGGTGCCGGAGATGGAGGTGCACGCGGCGGCGGGGCCGGGCAACCACTGGTTCTACCTGCTCGCCGAGGGCTCCAACCCGGGCGGCGGCAAGCCGGCCAGCCCGATCTGCAAGGGCGGGCCGGCGTCGGTCACCGGGATCGGCGCCCTGAACGCGGCGAAGATCTTCTACAACGCGATGATGCTGAAGACGTCCGGCACCGACTACGGCCGCTACCGGACGCTGACGCTGACCGCGGCCAAGAACCTCGATCCGTCCTGCGCCTGGTACGCCAAGGTCAAGGACGCCTGGGACGCCGTCCAGCTCGGCGCGCAGCCCGGCGAGCCCACCTGCGCCGCCCCCGGGACCGGCCAGGCCGCCCCGCCGGACGTCAACGTCGAGAACGTCAAGGCGCACCTTCAGCAGTTGCAGACCATCGCCACCAGCAACGGCGGAAACCGCCGCTCCACCAGCGCCGGCTACACCGGCTCGGTGACCTATCTGGAGCAGAAGCTGAAGGACGCCGGGTTCACCGTGACCCGCCAGGCGTGCAGCTCCGGGTGCACCGCCGGCGCCGGGCCCAACCTGATCGCCGACTGGCCCGGCGGAAACGACAGCAACGTCTACATGTTCGGCGCCCACCTCGACAGCGTCGCGGCGGGTCCCGGCATCAACGACAACGGCAGCGGCTCGGCGACCCTGCTCGAAGTCGCCCTGACGCTCGCCCAGACCAAGCCCAGCATGCTCAACCACATCCGGTTCGGCTGGTGGACGGACGAGGAGCAGGGCCTCAGAGGATCGAGGTTCTACGTCAGCAGGCTCCCGGCGGCCGAGCGGGCGAAGATCAAGGGCTACTTCAACTTCGACATGATCGGCTCGCCGAACCCGGGCTACTTCGTCTCCGGCCTCAACTCGGCGCTGGCGGCGAACCTGAAGAGCTACTTCGACTCCATCAAGGTGCCGATGGAGGAGGTGGCCGAGTGCTGCAGCGACGACGGCTCCTTCCGGGACGCGGGCATTCCCGCCACGGTCATGTCCAGCGGCGCGTCGAGGAGGATGACCGCCGCCCAGGCGCAGAAGTGGGGCGGCACCGCGAACCAGGCGTTCGACCGCTGCTACCACCAGGCGTGCGACCGGTACCCGGCCAACGTCGACACCACCGCGCTCGACCGCAGCGCCGACGCGATCGCGTGGGCGCTGTGGAGGGTCGCGGTGACCCCCGGATCCCCGCCGGCGGTCGTTCAACCTCGACCGCGGACCGGGTGACGCCGGAGCCCCCCACGGCCGGAGCCTGAGCCCCGGCCACATCGATACGTGCCCGACCCGGCCGCCTCCGCAGGGGAAGGAGGCCGGGCCGGGCGCACCCGTTCCCTGCCCCCGTCCCCTCG
>NZ_SMKU01000152.1 GCF_004349215.1 Actinomadura rubrisoli
CACCCCGCCCGAATCCCGCACCGCCTTCACCTGGCGTGCCGCCGCCGGGCGCAGGGCAGGAGGAATCGGCGCCAGAGGGACCGCACGGCGACAACCCGCCGGACCCGCTTCACCCCGCCCGGCGCGCCGCCCTCAAGCGTCTCGTCCTGACCCGGCACCGCCTCGCCGACCTGTCGTTCAGCGACAGGACGGAGCTTCGGCAGTGCTACCTGGCCGTCTGCCAGAGTTTCCAGCAGCTCGATGACCAGGTCCAGCTCCGTTTTCTGGAGCAACAGCAGTACTACGAAGCGCTCGCAGCCGAGCTGGCCTGATCCGCCTGCGCGGCGCACGCCCGCCGATGCGGCCGGACGGCCGCTGCACCTGGGAGACCGACACCCCATGAACGACAATGCACAAGCGAGGAATCGCCGATTCAAGTGGCTGATCTTCCCAGAGAGGAAACGGCAGAGGATACGGCGCAGGCGCTGGTCGCGATCGTGGCTGGGAGAGCTCGCGTCCACCTGGTGGCGCTTGGTCGCGGCCGTGGCGATCGTGGCGCTTCTCATCAGCCTGATCCCGGCCTTGAGCTGGGCCGTTCCGCGGCGCAGCTGCCGTCCCGGCCTCGCGCCCAGCGGTGACGTCTGGAGCAAGGGCGGCGAGTGCGTCGGGATCTCCGAGGGAGAGTACGCGTTCAACCGGCCCGAGCTGCGTTCGGTGATGCGGAAGCTGGCGGCGCAGAACGCCGACGCGCACGACGGATCGTGCGGCAAACGCTCCCGCGCCGTGACGGTCGGCGCGCTGATGACCTTGACGTCGAGGGACGCCGGGGGCCGAGCCGTCCATCTGCTCGAAGGCGTCGTCGCCGCGCAGGCCCGGGCCAACCAGGACAAGTCCGGGTGCATCCATCCGGTCCGCGTCCAGGTCGGGCAGATGGGCGCGGACGAGCAGGCGGCGACCTCCGTGGCGAAACGGATGTCGGACGACGTCGTGGCGGTCGTGGGCATGGGACTGAGCGACCAGCGGACGGCTGACGCCGCGAAGGTCTTCGCCGACCGTCGCATCCCGATGATCGGCGACGTGATCACGGCCGAGGGCTTCGACAAGAACGGCTCCAAGGACGACCGTCCCGACTTCGGCGGGTGCAGCGACGCCAATTACAAGGACGGCGTCGGCCAGGGCTTCTTCTACCGGGTCGCGTTTCGCAACGGTGTGCAGGTCGAGCAGCTCGCCCAGTACTTCAAGTCGGGCAGGTTCAACTTCATCATGACCCCGACCACGACGGACGACCCGTACACGTGCACGACGCTGCCGCTCTTGCACCGCCGGTTCGGCAACGCCCAGGAAGTGCGGTTCGACCCGAGCGACGGAGGGACCGTGAAGCAGTCCGCGCAGCGGATCTGCAACAGCAAGGGGGCTGTCAACGTCTTCTACGCGGCGCGCGCCCGCGACCTTCCCCGATTCCTTCAGACGGTCGCCGACGAGTCGGCCAACGGCCAGTGCCAGTTCTCCAACATCACGGTCGCGAGCACATCCGACGCCGCCCGGATGCGGGCCCAAGAGACCGACCCGTCCGTCGAGTCGCAGCGCTGGAAAGCCCTCAACAGCACCACGTTCAAGGAGGGCAAGGTCCGCCTGGTCTACTCAACACTGGCCGACCCCGATGTGCTCGCCAGGACGCGTAGCACCGCTTTCGGTCAACTCCGCAAGACGTTCACCGACCTCGGCTTTCAGGCGACTCACCTTGACGCGGGCTGGGCCGTCAACGGGCACGACGGCATGTTCACCATCGCCGCCGCCCTGAACACCGTCAGTGCCGGGCAGAAGGTCACGCCCACGCAGGTCAACACCGCCATCGGCGGCTTCGCCAGGGGCGGCCGCTCGGTCGCCGCAGCTGGCGGCAACATCACCTTCGACAACAACGGCAACCGCGACGACACGTCCCCCGTGGTCGTTCAACTCTGCCCTGTCAAAGACGCCCGCAGCCCGATCACCCACACGGCCCAAGTCCACCCGGCAACGACCAGATGCCCCTAGCCCGGCGCCCCGTCCAGGCTGATCGTCCGCCGATGGCCGTGAGCGCAACAGGACTCTTCCCCCATTGCCTCGGGAACCCTGGATCGCGGGGGCCAGCGGCCCCCGGGATCCTCGCGTCAGGCGATCAGACCTGGCCGACCTTCTCCAGCGCCGCGCAGCAGGTGCCCGTGATCAGGCGGGCCACCACGTACGGGTCGACGTTGGCGTTGGGACGGCGGTCCTCGATGTAGCCCTTCTTGTCGACCTCGACCTGCCACGGGATGCGGACGGAGGCGCCGCGGTCGGACACGCCGTAGCTGAACTCGCTCCACGGCGCGGTCTCGTGCATGCCGGTCAGGCGGCGCTCGATGTCGGCGCCGTAGCCGAGGACGTGCTCCTGGGCCTTCTCCGCCAGCGCCTCGCACGCGGTGATGATCGCGTCGTAGCCCTCGCGCATGGCCTTGGTGGAGAAGTTGGTGTGCGCGCCGGCGCCGTTCCAGTCGCCCTCGACCGGCTTCGGGTCGAGGGTCGCGGACACGTCGAACTCCTCGGCGATGCGGTAGAGCAGCCACCGGGCGACCCACATGTGGTCGCCGACCTCCAGCGGCCCGGCCGGGCCGATCTGGAACTCCCACTGGCCGGGCATGACCTCGGCGTTGATGCCGGAGAGCTTCAGCCCGGCGTCCAGGCACGCGTCCATGTGCGCCTCGACGATCTCGCGGCCGAACACCTCGTCGGAGCCGACGCCGCAGTAGTAGAAGCCCTGCGGGGCCGGGAACCCGCGCTCGGGGAACCCGAGGGGCCGCCCGTCCTTGAAGAACGTGTACTCCTGCTCGATGCCGTACCAGGAGTCCTGCGCCGCGTACCGCTCGGCGATCGGACGCAACTGGGCGCGCGTGTTGGTCTCGTGCGGCGTGCCGTCCACGAGGAAGACCTCGCACAGGACGAGCTTGTGGTCCCCGCCGCGGATGGGGTCGGGACAGGAGAAGACCGGCTTGAGCACGCAGTCCGAGTTGTCACCGGGCGCCTGGTTGGTGCTGGAGCCGTCGAAACCCCAGTCCGGCAGGTCGGCGCCGTCCGGGAGGATCCTGGTCTTGGACCGCAGCCGCGCGGTGGGCTCCGTGCCGTCGATCCAGATGTACTCGGCCTTGTAGCTCAACGTCGATCCCTTCGTCCATGCCGGGGGCCTTGTGGGTTTCGGCTCTTCTGAAGCTGCCAACGCGCCATTTCGGACCTGTTGCCCATGTGTGAACGCCATGTAAAACGCAACGTGACCTGCCCCGATCCTCTGCGACCTTCCTCACACTCCGCCTCTGTCCGGACATACTCGTCGCCCTGCACGAGCTTGAACCCCCCGAACGGCGCGACCGCGTCCGCCTCCTCCGCGCGTTCCGCGACCTCGACGCCGCCGGGATCGTCGCCCGCGCCGACTTCGCCTGCCGCCAGAACCGCGGGATCGCCGAGATGGGCGGCGAGATCCCCGAGGGCGAGCAGCGGCGCGGCTATGCCTTCTTCCACCGCCAGGACGCCGAGTCGTCCACCTGGCCTCCGAAGCGCGGGTCGGGACGGCAGCCGGAGAGCCTCGGGCTGAACGTCTTTCGCCCTGTCGAGTTCCAGCACAACCACCGCAACACCCATTGCGCACCCGCGCCGAGGAACCCCAACTCCGCGCCCTGCTCGGACAGCCCGCACACCGCCCCCGGCCGGCGCGCGTAGCGCTTTGACCACAGCGGACGGGTTGCGCCTCAAGCGGGTGCCTCTGGGTTAATACCGGCCGTCGCCTCCGCATTAAAGGCAGGCGAGATATCCCGGTCTTCGCGGTCTCCGTGACAGCGAGTAAGCATTCCAAGTAATGGACGTCCTTTATCGGCTCCACGGTCATCCCTATCCAAATGACACGCGTATGAAGAATGGATGAGGGCAATCTGACTGAAAGAATATTGGAAGCGCAAAGTCAAGTGTCATATCAATTCTCGCGTGAGACCGTTCCACAGGCGCGGAATCGTCGGATCCGAGTCTCCTTGCAGAGGAAGGTAGGCGCAATGCCATTAAAGTCGAATGATCAGCTTCAGGCGCTCCTGATCGAGGCGCGGCTGAGCGGAGCCGTCCTGGCGCGGGCCGTCAACCAGTTGGCCAGCGAGAACAACATGACGACGACCTACGGACGAGCCGCGGTATCGCGGTGGTTGAGGGGCATCCAACCGCGCCATCCCGCGCCGTCATTGGTCGCCGAGGTCCTGAGCCGCCGCCTTGGGCGCACCGTCACCCCTAGTGCGGCGGGCTTCGGCGGCGGTCAAGGTCGGGCGGGTGACCCGTTCCAGCAAGGGATGGACGATCCGCTCAAGCAATTGACGGCGCTGGCACCGGGCACCTCGGGCAGCGACCAAGGGTTGCACAATCTGGTGTACAACAGGGCGGCCCTGCAAGTTCCCTCCTGGGGCGAGATCGCGGGCACCGTGGTGCACCACCATCGCGGCGAGCAGAAGACACCCGTGGGGCGAGCCGAGGTGGTCGCGGCGACGGCCATGACCGAGGCGTTCGCCGTTTCCGACGCCCTCACCGGCGCCGGTCTCGTCCGTCCCGCGCTGTCGGCCTATCTGGCCGCTCCGGTAGCCGGTTGGCTGCGGGCCGACATCGGAACTCGGATTCGTTTCTCGCTCCACTCGGCGGCCGCGCGCCTGACCTATCTGTGCGGTCATCTGTGTTACGAGGACGAACTGCATGGAGCCGCCCAGCGCTACTTCCACGCGGCGCTGGCGCTGGCGGCCCAGGCCGGTGATCCCACTGCCTACGCCCTTGGTCTCCGAGCCCTGAGCATGCAGGCCCGGCACTTCGGCCACCGCCAGCAGGCCCTGGACCTCGCGCACGCCGCGCTGGAGACGCCGGCCCCGGCCGCACCGCAGACCCAGGCGCTCCTGCACAGCGAGGTCGCCGTGGCGCACGCCGCCGCAGGAGACAGAGCAGGCACTCAGTACCATCTGCAATCCGCCCAGGCGCGGCTGGGATGCGACTGCCGGATCCGGATCGCCGTCGGCACTTACTACCACCATGCTGACCACGCCCAGCAACAATCCAACGCCCACAGACTCCTGGGTGAGCAGTTCGCCGCCATCAACGACCTCAAAGACTCCATCCGCCGCCGCTCAGCCGTCGAGCGCCGCGCCCGGACGATCGCCCTGGCCGATCTGGCAGAACTTCAACTCGCCTGCGGTCGGCTCGACCAGGCCATCGACACCTGGTACCGATTCCTCAACAACTACCCGACCGTCCAATGCGGACGCGTCCGCACCGCCCTCCGCGACATGCGCTCCCGCCTTCGCACCCATGCCAACCACGCCGCAGCCCGAACCCTGCTCCGACGGGCCGACCTCACGGCCGGCAAGACGCCCACGCCCGCCAGTGGGAACGCCCTGCACGCGCTCTGAAAAGCACACGTCAGACCGTCATGGGACATGGTCAACTACTTCCCGGAAAGCGATCGGATGCTGGAACTGGTCGCATCCTCAGACCTGCCGGTTCCGTAGGAGTTCCCCTGGTACTACGGGAGAGGTCAGTCAGATGACCTCGAACAGCAGGCGCGGCAGGTGGTCGAGGAAGGTCTCACCGCAGGCGACGACGAGCGGGCGGCGGTATTCGCCGCACGCCGGTTGCATGAGGCGATCGGCGCGTACTGGCAGGCCGCGGCCCGGGCGGAGCCAATATGTGGCGGCCCCGTCCGCCGCGTGAGATCCGGGACGGGCCCGCTCAGCGCCATCCGGGACGGGCCCGGTCAGCGCGCGACGCCGACGGGGCGGCCTGGAGCGGCACCGTCGCGCTCCAGGAGTCGGCGTAGACCGAGTTCCAGCATCGGGGACGGCCCGATACCGAGTTCGGCGACAATGCTGCTGCGGGTTCGCTGATAGGCGTCCAAGGCGTCATCGGCGCGGCCGTGCAGCCTCACGGTCGCGGATCGGTCCTGCCGGGACGTCCTGCAGCGCCGGCCCCCGCCACAACCCCAGCGCTTCCCGATACCGGTGCGCCGCCCTCGCAGGCGCCCGTTCCCGCAATTCCTCCGCCTCGGTGCAGCCCAGACGGAACCGGTCGACGTCGGCGCAGTCGATCGGCGCATCGAGGCGGTAGCCAGGGGCATGGGCGTGCAGCCGCACTGGCCAGCCGGGTGCGGCGCTTGCCCCCGTCGACGCACACCGTCCAGGTACCTCCTCCGCTGCGCATCACGTTGAGCACGCCGACGACCCGGTCCGAGCCGTGTCGTTTCGCGACGTCGTGCAGCAGTGATGGCCGCCCGTCCGCCGAGGTACTGACACCGATCGCCGCCGCCCCGGCATCGAGCAGCAGATCCGCCGCCAACCGGGAGGGCAGCAGGCCGCTGGCCACCGATGCTCGATGATCCCGATCGCTCGCGGCCGGCTTGGGACACCCTGCTCGGACCACGGTCTGACGGAGGCGCGCACACCCGTGGACACCCCGGCGTCGAGCACCATCATGTTCGAGGCCGTTCGGGCTCTCAGGTATAGACATCCCGCCAGTAGTCTTCGTGGCTCTTAGCGAAGTCGTCGGGGCGCGTCTGACGGAGGCGGTCGTACCGGGCGTAGAGGAACTGCACGGCTTCTTGCAGGCTGCATTCGAATGCCGCCCTGATCCAGTAGACCGCTGAGAGTATTCGACCTTCGACGATCAGTTCGTCAAGAGCCTCCCACTCACCGCTCATGCGCTGATCGTCCCAGGCGGGCAGACGTCGGCCAACCGGTTATCGGACGACGCGGACGCGCAAGGTCGACACCGCGGATAGGCACCCGAATTCGGAGCCGCTGCGGGCGTCACGCGCCGGAGTCCGGGCACGCCACCTCCTGGAATGCGGATAGTGTCACCGCAGGCACCACACACTGGAGAGACGACGTGACCTTCACCGGGCGGGTATAGCGTGGACATGCTGGAGTTTCCCGATGCCGCGGCGTGGGAGTCCTGGCTGGAGGCGCAGCACGAGGCGCGGACCGAGGCATGGCTGCGCATCGCCAAGCGGCACTCCGGGATCGTCCTGGTCACGATCTCCGAGGCGCTCGACGTGGCCCTGTGCCACGGCTGGATCGACGGTCAGCGCAAGGCGTATGACGATGTGTCATTCCTCCAGCGGTATTCGCGCCGTCGTCCCAAGAGCTCATGGTCGAAGGTCAATGTGGCGAAGGCCAAGGCGCTGATATCGGCCGGTCGCATGCGCCCGGGCGGGCTCGCGGAAGTCGAGGCGGCCCAGGCGGACGGACGGTGGGACGCGGCGTACGAGTCGCAGCGCACCGCCTCCGTCCCACCCGATCTCGCGGCCGCGCTGGCCGACGACGCCCGCGCCAACGCCGCCTTCGAACGCCTCGGCCGATCCGAGCGGTACGCCGCGATCCTGCCGCTGCTCAAGGCCCGCACTCCGGAGGCACGCGCGAAGATCCTGGCCCGGACGATCGAGCGGCTGGCAACCCAGAGGTAGCCCGCGCCGCCTATCGGCGGAGCGCCTCGGTCGCGGTGCGCGCGAGGGTGATGAGCTGCTGGTGACGGGTGGCCGGCCAGGACGCGAGATGCCCCGCGATCGCCGTGCCGACCGCTTCCCGGAAGCGTGAGACCAGCGCGGCGCCCTGCTCGGTGAGGACCACCTTGGCCGCCCGGCGATCCACGGGATCGGGCTGCCGCCGTACCAGCCCGCGCCGTTCCAGCCGATCGACCAGGCCGGTGATGTTGGTCTTGTCGCAATGCAACCGGCTCGCCAGCTCACCGTGGGTCAGCTCGTGGGGATCCACCATGGTGAGCAGCTGGGCCTGCTGAGGGGTGAGCCCCAGCTCCCGGCTCGCGGTGCCCCTGATTCCTTCCAGGACGCAGCCCAGTTCGAGCAACGCTTCTGCGAGTTCCGGATCGTGTGCGGGGCGTCCCATGAGCCGAGGGTACTTGACAGTCCATGATGTCCACTATTTAGTGGATCACATCAATAGTCCACATCATCAACTAAAGGAGTGCGATGTCGTCGAACACGACAGGCCGGGTAGCGGTTGTCACCGGGGGCTCACGCGGGATCGGCCGGGCGACCGCGCTGCGGCTCGCCGCCGGTGGGGCGGCCGTCGTCGTCAACTACCGCACCGACGCCGCCTCGGCGAAGCAGGTGGTCGCCGCCATCGAAGCAGGCGGCGGCCGCGCCATGACGACGCGCGCGGACGCCGCCGACCCTGCCGAACTCCGCACGCTCTTCGACGCGGCCGAGCACCATTACGGCGGCTTGGACGTGCTGGTGCACAATGCCGCGGGCTTTGTACGGGCTCCGCTGGCCTCCGCCGCCGACGGAGACTACGAGCACGCCTTCTCGCTGAACGCCCAGGCCACCTTCGTCGCGCTGCGCGAAGCCGGACGCAGGATGCGCGACGGCGGCCGGATCGTGTTCATCTCCTCGGCGGCCACTCGCATCAACCCGCCCGGCGAAGCCCTGTACGCCGCCAGTAAGGCCGCCGGTGAGCACCTCGCCCGCACCTTCGCCCGTGAAATCGGCCCGCGCGGCATCACCGTCAACAGCGTATTGCCCGGCCCGACCAACACCGACGGATTCGCGGCCGCTTCCGCACCGGTCGAAGCGCTCGTCGCCCAGACCCCACTCGGCCGATTGGGCGAGCCGGAGGACATCGCCGAGGTCATCGGCTTCCTCGCCTCCGATGCGGCCCGATGGATAACCGGCCAGAGCATCACCGTCGATGGCGGCCTGTCCTGACGCCCGCCGAACTCAGGAAAGCGCCGTCCTGCCTCTCAGCGGCAGGCTTGTCCATAACCGGTGACCTCAGCGCCGGGCCGTCATCGACGCCGCCGGCGCCAGCAGGCCGACCCACGTGAGGTCATCAGACATCGGCCCGCGCCTACTTCCCGGTTGTTCTCCGGTAGGCACGGGCCGATGAGTATTTCACAGGAAGGGCGCCACGCGCAGCCGGACGTCCGACTTCACGGCGGGAAGTCCGGATTAACGCTTTACGGCTTGGCGGCCGGGGGTGTCTCGTTCGTCCACCCCTCGCTCAGCGTGCAGGTGTAGTCGTAGCGGACGCCGGGCCGCAGCCCGTTCCGGCCCTCCTTCTTCACGATGGACTGGTCGCCGAGGATGTCGTACGTCTTCGGGTCCAGGACGAGCTGGTATTCGACGACCGACCCGTCGACCCGTTCGACCCAGGGCGCGGCCAGCCCGATTCCCTGACGGCCGCGGGCGTCCTGCACCTCTCCGATCGACCGGACGCCGCGCAGGCCGGCCAGCCTCCGGAACACCGCCGCCCTGGCCTTCGGCGCCGCCAGCTTGTCGCCGAGGTACAGGCTCCCGACCATGAGCTCGTTGGCGCTGCCGTCCACGAAGCCCGCGTCCCTGAGGACCAGCGCCACGAACGCCGCCGGGTCCGCACCGAAGCGGAGACGGGTCTCCGGGCTCACCAGTCCCTTGTTCGGATTCCGGACGTAGGTCGGACGCTGTTCCTCCAAGGGCTTGTTGTCCCTGGTCAAGCTGAGCTTGTCGCCGTCCGAGCCGACCGTCCAGCGGGCGGGTGATCCGGCCTGCCGCCAGGCCGCCTCGTCCTCGGGCGTCCGCGGCCCCACCGGATTGGCCCGGACGGAGAAGTACCGGCGGTCCCGCTTCGACCTCGCCTCCCAGGAGTCGTTCTCCACCTCCGTATAGACCGTGTACCCCTTGCCTGGGGGCACGTGATACGCCTGGCCATGGACCGTCCGCTGCCGCCAGTAGCGGCCCGGCGTCAGCGGCTGTTCCTTCTCCAGTTTGGACGCGGCGACGAGCAGCATCCGCCGCGCGGCATCATGCTCCCCGGCGGCCTGTTCCTTCGGCGGCTTGGGCGCCTCCGCCCCGCCTCCGATGGAGGCAGCCGCCACCACTGCGGCGGCCACCCCGGCTGCCAGGCCGAGCCCCCATCGTCTCCGGCGCTGTACCGTCCGGGGTGTTTCGTCCTCGGTCAGGCGCGCGCGCGCAGCCGCCATGACCTCCGCCGTCGGCGCGGGCGGGTCATCGAACAGCGCCCGCACTTCGGTGAGTTCGTTCATCGGGTCCTCTCCTCGTCACCCAGGGGATTGGTCCCGCCCAGTGCCTCACGCAGTTTCCTTCGAGCCCGGTTGAATCGGGAGCACACGGTGCCGAAGGGGACGTCCAGAGCCTGGGCGACCTCCTCGTACGACAGTTCGGCGAGCACCATCAGCAGCACCACGTCCCGCTGCTTGGCGGGCAGGCCCGCGACCGCCTCGGCCAGCGGGCCCCTCACCTCCTGCTGTGCGCTCACCCGGGCGGCGACCCGCTCGTCGTGGCCGTCGGCGCCGCCGGTGTCGACCGGCATGCGCTTGAGCGCGCGGAACTTGCGCACCTCGTCGCGCCGGTGCCGGCCGATCAGGTTGGTGGCGATCCCGTACAGCCAGGGACGGGCGTTACCGCGGGTCAGGTCATAGGTTCGACGCCGCCGGAACGCGATGTGGAACGTCTCGGCCGCGATGTCGTCGGCGATATGCACGTCGAGGCGCCGCGCCACGTACCGGTGAATCTCCGCGAAGTACGTGTCGAAGATCGCGCCGAACCGTTCGGGCTCATGCCAGGACCGTTCTATGACCGAGGCATCGCCGGCCTCTGCGGCGACATCGGGGGGAACGGCCATGCGTGGCTCCTTCAAGATGAGGCCCTATCCATCGGCGTGGACAGATTTCACCGGTTGTTGCCCGCACGCCACGTCCCCCTTCCATCACCTTGGCGGACCCGCCGCCGGTGACGCGCGGCGCGGGTTCGGCCCGTCCTCGTCCGGGATGGCCCAGAGCCGACCAACCGGACTCGCCCACCCTGCCGGACGAACGGCCCCCCGCGAAGAAGCATCCATATGTAGAGTACGAGTTATGCCCTATGTAGAGTACGAGCCGCCCGAACGGCCGCCCGGCATCTTCATACCGCGTGACACGCTCCTGGTCAGCGGGATCGTGACAGCCGGAGTCGTGGTGGCCGCACTGGTCTGGCTGGCACCGGTGGTCGGCGTGCCGATCGGCGTGGGAACCGGAGTGACCGGGCTGCTGTTCACCTTGTGGTCGCACCGCCACCGCAGCGCTCCGCTCGACCGGCCCCTCCCTCCCGGAGAGCCCGCCGGTTCCGGCGCGCCGGAGGAGGCACCGCGATGAGCCGCGGGCCGCGAATGACGTTGCAAACGCAGATAGTGCTGCGCCAAGCCCTCGTCGAGCCGGGCCGCGAGTGGTACGGGCTGGAAATGGTGCTCGCCACCGGCATGCCGACCGGAACGGTGTACCCGATCATCGCCCGGCTGGAGCAGGCCGGCTGGATCACCTCCCGCTGGGAGAACCCCGGCGAGCACGCCGACGAGGGCCGTCCTCGGCGCCGCTATTACCAGTTCACCACCGACGGCGCCGAGGCAGCGCGCCTCGCATTGGCCAAATCCCGCGCCAACCGCACGACCACACCCGTCCCCTGGAACAATTTGCGCACCCGGCCCGACCTCGGCGGTGCCGGCACATGACCCGGCCGCCCACCTCAGACGACGGCAAGCGGCAACTCGCACGCATGACCGCCTCCCTCTACCGCATCCGCGCCGCCGCGACCCGAACGTTCAAGGTCGTCCAGCCGACCACAGGACACGACAGGGAACACGCGGCGATCGCGATGGCCGCGGCAGTGGCCTCCGCACGCAAAGCGGTGGCATGCGCCGCAGCCGGCCAGTACGCAACGCATGAGTCGATGACCGCGGTAATGCGTGCCGGAATGGCGGCTGCCTGGGCATCGAGAGCGGCAGAGCAAGCGGGAAATCTCTCCGACGCGACAGCCGCAAACGCCGCCAAGAGGGCCTCGGCCGCCGCAGTGGACAAGGTAGGCGACGCCGACGCGCTCGGCGTGGTGGCGAACACGATCGAGACCGTCGCCGTGGTTCTCACCCGCCTGGACGAGCAAGGCTCCGTTGGAACGTCATGGCGCCCGGGCCGGATATCGCGGTCGCTCCTGGGCGCAGCGGTAGCGGTGCTACCGCGCACGGACCGCGACCGCTACGGCGAGGAATGGCTGAGCCTCCTCTCCGACTTGCCCACCCGCCGTTCTCGCGCGCGGCACCTGATGTCGGTGCTGCTAGGGGCGCCCCACCTGAGTTACGCACTGCGCCGCCCCCTCGCCCACCGAAGACGCGCTTGACCGCCCAAGCGGACCCACCACGTCACTGACCGTCGGCGGCCCAGGCCCGCGAGGACCACGTCCACAATGGATCAACCCTCGCCCCTCCTTAGGGCTGTTACCTCGGTGAGCGCGGCCATGATGGAACCGGCCAAGTCCTCCCAACCGTCGGTATTGCTGTCGAACCAGAAGCTATGACCGTCCTTGAGAATCACCGTGTACTCAGGATCCACGCCTGAGATCCGCAGGAGCGAGGACGGCCGAAGCACCCGCCAGCCGATGTCGTCGATATCACTCCAGCGGACCACCATCGAAGCATTGTTGCGCAGGAGCACGATTCCCTGCTTATAGCGCTCTATGCGCTCCTGCTCGATCCCCTCGATTCGCAACCATCTTGAGACCCCGGACCCCAAACAGATCGTCGCCGGGAAGAACAGCACCGTCCCGAACACGAGGAAGGGGTTCGACTCTGCGTAAGCAATAATCGCGAGCGTTGACGCGGCCGTACTCCACAAAGCCCCAGTGCAGACCGCGAGAACGACCCGCATACGCCGCGCACGGATATCGGTGTCGTATTGCCGGACCAACCGACCCAGTTCGCTTGTGGTCAAGGCACCTCCTCCACCCGCGGCCATGGATACCAGGAGCCCGCCGGGACCGGTCCTGGTGCCGACCACTACCCCACAAGGACCGGTTCGGGTGAACACTCCACGCAGAACAACCGGCCGCAACTCCCACAAATCAACGGGCTCCCGGGCGCCACCGCGCTTGGACGCCGCAGGCCTTGTGAAGGCCATGGTGGGCGCGCGCTGGCCGGTGGCCTGCCGCCGGGCATGATCGTGCCCAAGATCTCGGGCATGGCGCTCCCAGCCCGAGGTCGAGTGTCGGGATGCGACTCGGGGCGATGCGGAGCATGGGGCAGCGAATGTAGGGGCAAGGGCCGTCCTAGTGTGAGTGCGTTCGGCAGAATGCTCTTGTGCGTGCGGAGTGGGACGACGCCCGGCTGGGGTTGGCCAAAGGGGCGGTTCGGGTGATGGATAGCCAGCCCGGTTGGTCGGAGGTGTATGAGCAGCTTGCGTCGGCGCTGCGCCCTGCTCTGGGGGTTCTGGCGACAGCCGTCGAGCACGTGGGGTCGACTTCGGTGCCAGGGCTTCCGGCCAAGCCGATCGTGGACATCGCGGTAGGCCTCGCGGCCAATGCTCGGCTTGTCGACGTTGTGGACGCGGTGACCGCGCTCGGCTATGAGTTCCGTGGCGACGGTGGAGAAGAGATCGGGTGGTTGTTCGTTCTGGAGACCCGCCCGCTCTTTCGTGTCGCGCACGTTCATGCGGTACGGCATGGCGGCCCGCAGTGGCGCGAGTATCTGAAATTCCGGGACCGGCTTCGTTCCGACCCGGCTGCGCATCACGCCTATGCCCAGCTCAAGCGCCAGCTTGCCGCCGTATATGCCGACGATCGTCAGGCATATACGGCGGCGAAGACGTCCCTGGTCAGAGACTTGTTGTCCGGGACGTAGTGTCACCTGATCCGTCAGGTTCGGCCTTATACCGAGGTCGGGTCGGCGCGTTCGGTCGCGCAGGGGGTGAGGTCGATGCCCTGATCTCCTCGTAGGGCCGGGCTCAACGGCTCAGGTTCAGCCCCAGCGCGTGAGGTCGGCGGTCGCGGCGAGGTCAGCGGCGATGTTGAGCAGGTTGCGCTGTACCGGCCCGTCGCGTGCGGGCATCCAGGCGACGACGGTTTCGGCTCGATCGTCCGCTAGTGGTATGAACACCACCCCGGTGCGGCGAATGCTGTTCGCCGAGAGGGCGAGCCGGGTCACACCGACGCCGGCGGCGACGAGCCCGAGCAGGTTCGCCGCCCCGTCGGCCCGCTGGACGACGTTGGGGGTGAAGCCGGCGGCGGCGAAGTCCCGGTCGTACTTCTCGTGCCAGGGCGGCCACGACTCCCGCGGCGAAAGCACCCAGTCCTCCTCGGCCAGGTCGGCGAGGCGGAGTTCGGCTCGGCCGGCGAGCGGGTGCCCGACCGGCAGGACCGCGCAGACCGGTTCCGTGGCGATTGTCCGGGTGGCCAGGTCGGCGACGAGTGGCGGACGGGTGAAGGCCGCGTCGAACCGTCCGTCGCGCAACCCCGCGACCAGTTCGTGGATCTGCTCATGGTGGGTGGTGAGCTCAAGGTCGGGGAGGCGTTCCCGCAGGGCTTTGACCACGGGCGGCAGCATGTAGTTGGCCGTGGAGGCGAGGAACGCCAGATTGAGGCGGCCAAGCTCGCCGCGGCCGGCGCGCTGCGCGACGACGACGGCGGCGTCGGCCCTCGCGAGAACGGCGCGGGCCTCCGGCAGGAACACCCGTCCGGCTTCCGTGAGACGGGTCCCGCGGGCATCGCGGTCGAACAGGCGAACTCCCAGCTCGCGTTCGAGCGCGCCGATCTGCTGCGACAGCGACTGCTGGGCGAGGTGAAGGTGCTTTGCGGCGCGGCTGAAGCCCAGGTGGTCGGCGACGGCGACGAAGTACCGCAGATGACGCAGCTCCATGGTCACAGGTTCTGACTGTAGCCGCAGGAACAAGCGTGTGTTGGTCAGGCCACGTCCGGACCCGGCAGGGTGAAGACGGCAGCACGCAATCTGAACAGGGGTGTGGGCAACGATGACGGAGACTGGCCGGGTGTGGTTGATCACCGGTTGCTCGTCGGGATTCGGCCGGGAGCTGGCGTTGGCGGCGTTGGCGGCAGGCGACCGGGTGATGGCGACCGCACGACGGCCGGACCGGCTCGCCGATCTCGTCGCGGCCGGCGGAACGCGGGTGCGGACGGCGCCGCTGGACGTCACACAGGAAGAGCAAGTGACCGCCGCCGTCGCACGGACTCTCGCCGAGTTCGGCCGGGTGGACGTGGTGGTCAACAACGCCGGCCACGGCAGCGTCGGCGCCGTGGAGGAACTGGACCTGGCGGACCTGCGGGCACTGATGGACGTCATGTTCTTCGGAGCCGTCGCGGTGACCAAGGCCGTCCTGCCGCACCTGCGCGCACGACGCGAAGGGGCGATCGTCCAGATGAGCTCGATGGGCGGGCAACTGAGCATGCCGGGCTTCGGAGCATACTGCGCGGCCAAGTTCGCGCTCGAAGGTCTGTCCGAGGCGCTGGCGGCAGAAGTCGCGCCATTCGGCATCCGCGTGCTGATCGTGGAGCCCGGGGCGTTCCGCACCGAATTCGGTGGCCGGCGGATGCACCGGTCGCCAGCCATCGAAGAATACGCCGCGTCGACCGGTCCGACCCGCGCGTCGGTCGACGGCATGGACGGCGCCCAGCCGGGCGACCCGCGTAGAGCGGCCCAGGCCATCCTGCAAGTCCTTGACAGCTCCCAGCCGCCACTGCGGCTCGCGCTGGGCAACGACGCCGTCGACCACATCGCCGCCCACCACGAACTGCTCCACGCTGATCTAACGCAATGGGAAAAGCTCAGCCGTTCCACAGACGTGGAATGAGGCCCCGCCACATTCGGACCGCCGCCCCGGCATCGCCGCCCGCCGTCCCGGATGACGCTCGGGGCGGGGGTCGCGCTAGTGGGCTCACGGCGCCAGCCCCTGTTCCCCTAATCGCTTCTCAAGTCCGTGGGCGCAGCCTGTACCAGTGCGGATTGGTCTTGTTCATCGGCCAACCCAGCCCTGCGGTTTCCGCAGGTTCGACGGTGAGCATCTCCCACTCGGGGAACGCCTCCTCGACTTCAGCCTGGGACACTCGGCCCACACGGGAGCGCATCCGGCTGTGGCCGAAGGCGAGCATCAGCAAGGTCGCGTTGGGCTTGGCAAGGGCAGAGACTCCCCGTCCCACCGCGCTGCGCTGGTCGGCGCCAAAGCCCTGGAAACAGCCGATGTCAAGGAAGAAGTCGAACGCCCCCAGATCGGCCGACCGCAGGTCCGTCACGTCTCCCACAAGGTAGGTCGCTCCTTTGGTGTCGCGGCTTTTCGCGGCCTCGATCGCGGCGGGCACGTAATCGACTCCCACGGCCTCCCATCCGCGACACGCGAGATCGGGCGTGAACTGTCCCCGGCCGCAACCGAGATCGAGCGCACGGCCGAGTGGGCGTGAACGCTCGGCCTCCTCACGGTCCAGCAGTGCCGCGATGCTCGCCGACGCCGCTTTTCCATAGCGTTCCCAGGGAGTGAGCCGTAGGCGGTACAGCCGGGCGTAACTCGTCATGTGGACTACCTCCTTATGCGGGTGAGCGGAAGCCTGTTCCAGGACCGTCGCCTGGTGGCCTGCCTGCTGCACCCCCTGCACCGCTGCCGGCCCCGAAGCTTCCCATCCCACGATCACCGTCTGAGCCGAGCACATCAACTACGATCCATAGTACTACAGTCCGTAGTACATAAACGGCTCGGGAACCCGGAGCGGGCACGCACACGGACATCGCTACCGCGCACGGACCGCAGAAGTGAGCACTCAGAGGCCCCTCTGCAGACGGCGAGCAGGCTTCAAGACGTGCGGGCCGCACTCATACGCGCCCTGGAGGGGCACGGCATGATCGTGTGATGAGCAGGCGAGAACGCGAGCACCGGTGGCCCGGGGCCTGCCCTCGATGCGGCCAACAGCAGGACCATTCCGAGCGCCTCGACGCTGCCTTGTGCCCGCGCTGCGCGAACCGGAGACGGCCCACGAGTTCATGAAGCACTCGTCGCTCACAAGGTCGAGGGCCATGATCCGGAAGGGGGATCATGGCCCTGAGGGTGGGTGGGCGCGGCAGGTTTCGAACCTGCGGCCACTCGCTTGTAAGCCAAGCCCATCCCGCGAAGACGCAGCTTCCCGTCCTGCGCACCGGTACCCCATGGGTCGCCCACGTCCACCCGAGTCCATCGCGACTGTCACTCAGTTAGACACCCAAACCGCCTGGCTTCGCACGCTGCATGACGGTCCATCACCACCGAGATCTGGTTGCCGCCGACCAGCGCCGTCGGCTCGACCAGAGCTGCCCGACCGCCCCCAGCGGCAGTCCCGCAAGATCACCACAGACTCCTCACCTCAAGCACCAACAGATGTCCGATGAGGACTACCGCCGCACGCTCAAGGGCGCCTGCAAGCGGGCGCCGGGGGCGGCCGCGCCCGGCTCTGCGCGCCGGGCATGCGGCCTGTTCCGTCCGGTCCCGCCGCGCAGAGCTGGACGCCCCCCCGCCCGCTCGATCGTCGGCGCGCGCGATGATCACACTCGCCGTGACACCGCCCCGGCCGTCACTCACCTCGGCGATCTCGCCACTGCTCAACTAACTGAGTCCCGAAGCGCCAACACAGGACCAGATACGAGATATCCTCATTCGGTCCTGTATCAGCGGTCCACCCTTGGCCGAAAGTGGTGGCCCTTCTCCTCGATGACAGACACCCTTGTGAGGGCATTTTGATCAAGATTCTGCTCTTGGCGGCCAACCCACGAGACACTGGCCCGCTGCGGCTCGGCGAGGAAACCCGCAAGATCGAAGAGAAGATCCGGGAGAGTAGCGCCGCACAACGGTTCTCCGTTCGGTCGGCATGGGCCGTCACGATCGACGAACTCCTGTATCAGCTCAACTCCTTTGAGCCGAACGTGGTCCACTTCATCGGCCACGGGGGAGCTGATCAGATTGTCCTCGAGACGACAACAGGCACGAGCCAGCCACTGACCAAAGAGGCATTGAGCACGATCTTCTCTCACTTCCGTCAGTGGCTCCAAGTTGTCGTGCTGAACGCATGCTATTCGGCTGCCCAGGCGGAAAAGCTAGCGGAGCAGGCTGACGCCGTCATCGGGATGACCGACCAAGTCAGCGACGCCGCAGCGATCGAATTCTCCGCCGCCTTCTACCGCGCGCTCGGCTTCGGTCGCTCTGTCGAGGCCGCTTTCGCCCAGGGCGTGGGGATGCTGAAAGTGGACGGCCTTCCCGACGCCGACGTACCGAAACTGATCCATCGCCGCGGCGTCGACCCAGCCAAACTCGTCCTGGCAGGAGCGTCGGACGCCGCGATGTCCATCCGACGGGCGGAAGACCCTCGAGTCCCAGCAAAACTCCGGCAGCACCTGCAAAACGGTTGCGAATTCCTGCTGCTGAGTGAGAAGTCCGTACGAGTGCCAGAACAGCACTCGGCCGAGGAGAACCGAATTTTCCTCGAACTCGGGATGCGCCAGTCGAACGCGGTCTTCGTGATTGAGGTGAACCGCTTGTCAACAGTCGGTGAAGCGGCGACCGTGTTGGCCCAACGACTCCTCCCGACCGACTACCACTGGTACTCCTGGACGTTGGTGAAACACGAGGCTCTTGCCACCAAGCTCAGCCTTGCAATGGCGGGACTGCGATCCGGTGATCACGTAATGCTGGTAGGGAATCACCGGATGCCCGAGTGGGCACCGAGTCGGCGGTCGCGCTGATGCACGCAACTGAATTGCTGTTGTTGGACCACGCCGATCGGCGACTCCACCTGGTGCCTGTAGACGCACTTCGGTCGGCCGTCCTCGGCGGTCCTGGGCACGTCGATCCCGACCGGCCGATGGTGGAGTGCACGGCACTGCCCTCTGGCCAGGTCATTTACGTGCTTGCTGACGAGATCCGGCCGCACGCCCTGCCTGATGACGCCGTGTCAGCAGTGTTGACCCGGTTCGCGGTGACCGGACTAAGGCCAGCCAATAGCCCCATGCTGGCGACGGATCGGCGCACCCTCCCGATGTTCGGGAATCTGGCCGATCCCACCTGGCTGTCTCTATCACTGGGTGGACAGTGCGGAAGTAAATGCGTGTTCTGCTATACCGAGTGGATAAGACATGAGCCGAAGCTCACATTCGACCAAGCGGTTCGCGCTCTGGACGAAGCGATCTCGATCCCGACCGTCGAAGCCGTGGTCTTCACCGGAGGCGAACCGACGATCAGGAAGGATCTGCCTGAGCTTGTTCGCCACGCCTCTAAGCAGGGGTACGGGGCCATCGGGCTGCAAACCAACGGCCACCTGATCGCCAACCCACTGTACCTGAACGGTATCGTCGAATCAGGAGTCACTAATATTCTTTTGTCCCTGCACGGTGCACGCCCCGAGACCCACGACCGCATAACCCGGCACAGGAACAGTTTTACTCTCGCACTCCGAGCGCTAAAGTCGCTGGCTGTTGACGATCGGGTTATGGTCGAGGTCAATTTTGTGGTCTGCGTGCAGAATGCATGGGAAGTCGAGGACCTTATCGAACTGATCTCGCAGGTCGCTCCAGCAGCCACTGTCCGATACTCATTCCCCATCGTCGAAGGGGCTGCTTACGATAATGCAGAATCGACATTGCCCAGCCTGCAAGCCTTCGTCGAGCTGATTTCCGGGACAGTGTCCAGAGCGGCCGGAGGAACCACCGTGTCCGTCGCAAACGTCCCAGCGTGCATCTCGTCGAAGATCGGCCTCGCGAATACCTACACCGTGTCACAGCGACGATCGATGTTGGCTGTTTCTCCATTCGCCAGTTCTCGGACACTGCGTGGTGAGGTGTCGGCCAAGCTTCAGGTCTGTGGCGGATGTCGCTTCTCTGATGAGTGCGATGGGCTTCAACTCGCCTACCTAAGGCGGTTCTCCCAAGCTTATCGCCATGTAAGCGATGCCCGAGACTGTTAGCAGACTCCAGCAGTGTGGCAAGCGGTTGTGATCAATGTTGCGAGGCGCCCTGGCCTCAGCCTTCTGGGGGCACGAGGCCGGTCGGAGACCATCGCCGTCCGGAGGGCACCTAGGAGGCCCAGTGCCACCAAGGCCACAGTAGCCGTTGCTAACACGAACGTTGACAACGGGCCTGGATGACCTTGGATCGGCGTGGACATGCGGGAAGCTGCGCTGCTGGTCAGAGGATGGATGTGGACGGGCCTGGATACCTCTGATCTTGCTTGTAAACAGGGCCTGCGACCGGTAAACCTCAGCCGAGGATGTGGATGCCGTCGTGTTGGCGGATGGGGACGGTTGAGGGCGCGATCAGGGCGTCTTGGACTCGGATGGCGAAGGCTTCGTCGGCCAGCTCGGCGACCTCGTCGGCTGTGACCCAGCGGAAGGCGGAGGTCTCGTCCGACTGTCGGAGGGAGCCGGCCGCGGCATCGCAGCGGAAGACCAGGGCCACGATGCCGCGGGTCATGTTTTTGTAGACACCGGTCAGGGCGGTCGGCGTCACGTCCAGGCCGGTCTCCTCCTGGACCTCGCGGCGAAGGCCCGTGATGATGTCCTCGTCCTGCTCCAGAACGCCGCCGGGCGCCTCCCAGTGGCCGTTGTCGCGGCGCTGGATCAGGAGGGCTCGACCCTGGTCGTCGACGACGACCCCGGCCACGCTGACGGAGTGGCGACTGTCGGGCATTTCGCAAGCTCCTCTGACCAGGTCTGGCTACTAGGATCAACGCTAGTACATGTACGTACGAGTTGAGGAGTTGGCCGCGCGTGGGCGAGCTGGAGTTGCCAAACCTGGATCCGACGAGCGATCGGCCAGTCTTCAAGCAGATCGCGGATCACCTCCGAGCGGCAATTGACAGCAAGGATCTATCGCCGGGCGAAAAGCTTCCGTCGGAGAGCCAATTGATCGGGCACTACGACGTGGCCAGGATGACGGTGCGTCATGCTCTCCAGATTCTGCAGAGTGAGGGCTGACTGTCGCCGAGCATGGCAAGGGTGTTTTTGTTCGGTCCCGGCCACCAGTACGGAGGCTGGCCTCCGACCGGTTTGCTCGGCATCATCGCGAAGAGGGCAAGGCTGCTTTCATCGCCGAAGCCGAGGGGGCCGGCGTCAAGCCGTCGGTCGACTCCATTGACGTCACGGAGAGCAAGCCATCGGCAGAGATTGCGTCGAAGCTGAATCTTGCGAGTGATGACTTGGTCATCGTCCGGGCGCGTCGGTATCTACTCAACGGACATCCCGTGGAAACGGCGACCTCGTACATTCCGGCCTCAATCGCTCGCGACTCGCAGATTGCGCAGCCCAACAGCGGCCCTGGGGGGATCTACGCCCGCCTGGAGGAGCTCGGCCATCGCCTCGATCACTTCACCGAGGAGATCCGGGCCCGGATGCCGCTGCGAGATGAGGCCCGGTCGCTGAAGCTCGCGCCGGGGGTACCGGTGTTCCACCTGGTGCGCACGGCTTATGACCAGGCCGGACGGCCAGTTGAGGTCTGCGACACAGTCATGTCTAGCGACGCGTACGTCCTCTCGTACGAGCTTCCCGCCCGGTAGCGCTTGACTCATCTAGACGAGTTGCGTCACGTTCTGTTGGTACTCATCTAGACGTCTAGTTGTCCTTCGGGACGTCTGCGGACACACCCGGTCTTCGCCGTTGTGCGGCAGGGCCGCCAAGGGAGGTTCCAACTCGATGACCACCATGACTTCGGGCGCCGCTGAGGCGCCGCCGGTGCGGCTGTACCGGGTCAGCGAGACGATGGAGTTGCTGTCGCTGTCCCGGTCGGTGATCTACGAGCTGATCCGGTCGGGCCGGCTGCGGTCGGTCCAGGAGGGTCGCTCGCGCCGGATCCCGGGCTCAGCGATCGCCGAATACATCGCTCTGCTGGAGAGCGAGGCCAGGTGATGACCCGCGAGCGCCGCAAGCCCGGCCCCGACCTGGCGATGAGGCCCGTGGCCGCTGAGGGCATGTCCGCGGCAGGCCTTCGGATCCGGCTGGTCGGTCTGCCGGACGAGGTGTTGGCCGCGCCCAGATCCTGGCCGAGGCGTTCGACCTAATTGAGGTGTCGTCGGCCTATCCGTGCCGTGGCGCCTCCCGGAACGTGCGCGCCTATCTGCAGGTGCGTCTCACTCCGCAAGGTTCTGCGCGACCACGAGGACGGGCTGCCGTCCGAACCGGCGAAATACACGGTCGCCGGGGCGGTGGAGTACTGGCTGCAGCACGGCCTCAGCGGCCGGTCGGAACGCACAGTGGAGATGAACCGAACGTTCGCCGAGAACCACGTCATTCCCGCCCTGGGCGCGCGGAAGCTTCGGGAGCTCTCGGCCGAAGAGGCAATGCCATTTAGTTAAGCTTGTGTCCTCCAGTATCCACATATCCACAGTTGAGGTTGTGGGTTTCGTTGTTGGGCAACGGCTGTGAGCTGGGGCTGCTATTTTTCGGCTATGGCAGATCCTGGCAA
>NZ_SMKU01000153.1 GCF_004349215.1 Actinomadura rubrisoli
GGGCTAGGGCGGATAGGGCGGGGTGCTCGAAGAGGAGGCGGACCGGTACTGGGGCGCCTAGTTCCTCTCGCAGCCGGGCGGCGACTCGGGTGGCGGCCAAGGAGTGGCCGCCGAGGGCGAAGAAGTCGTCGTCCGCCCAGACCTCGGTCAGCTCCAGCACCTCGGCCCACGCCCCGGCCACCAGCAGTTCCTGCGGGGTGTCCAGCGGCTCCCGTCCGGCGGGGGCGGTCTCGGGGATCGGCAGGGCGGCCCGGTCCACCTTGCCGTTGGGGTTGAGCGGCAGCGCGTCCAGGGCGCCGATCGCGGACGGGACCATGTAGTCGGGCAGCCGTTCCCGCAGCGCGGCGCGGATCCCGGCCACGTCCGCGCTGGACGGCGTCACCCACGCGGCCAGCCGACGGGACGCGCCCTGGCCGACCGGGGCCACGAACGCCTCGGCCACCTGGGGCAGGGCGCGTAGGGCCGAGCCGACCTCGCCCAGCTCCACCCGGAAGCCGCGCACCTTGACCTGGTCGTCGAGCCGGCCCAGGAACTCCACCAGCCCGGACGGGCCGACCCGCACGCGGTCGCCGGTGCGGTACCAGCCTCCGGCGAACCGGCGCGCGGTCAGGTCGGGCAGGCCCAGGTAGCCGCGGGCCACGCTGGGGCCGCCGATCCACAGCTCGCCCGGCACCCCGGCGGGCAACGCGCGTCCGGATTCGTCCGCCACCCGGCACAGCACGTTCGCCAGCGGACGGCCCAGCGGCGCGATGCCGTGCGCCTCCCCCGGCGCCTCGGCGGCCAGCACCGACACCGTGGTCTCGGTGGGCCCGTAGTGCACCTGCACCGCCAGGTCCGGGCGCGCGGCCCGCACCCGGGCGACCAGCTCGCACGGCACGGCCTCGCCGGCCAGGATCAGCAGCCTGCGGGGCAGCGCCTGCACGCCCAGCAGTTCCAGCTGGCTGGGCACCATCTTCACCGCGTCCACCCGGTGGGCGGCCAGGTAGGCGGCGTAGGCCGCCGGGTCGGTGGCGGTCTCGTGGCCGATCAGGTGGACGGTGGCGCCGCGGACCAGCGCGCCCCACAGGTTGGTCATGCTGAGGTCGGCGGCGGCGGTCGACACCAGCGCGAAGGAGGTCACGTCGTCCGGGATCAGCTCGGCGACGGCGCCCAGGTAGTGGACGATCTGCCGGTGCTCCACGGCGACGCCCTTGGGCTCGCCGATGGAACCGGACGTGTAGATCACGTACGCCAGGTGGTCCGGGGGCACGACCACGTCCGGCCGGTGGACGGGCCGGTCGGCGGCGGCGGCGACCTCGGCCTCCGTGAGGACGATCCGCGCACCCGAGACGGCCAGGACGGACTCGGTGCGTCCCGCCGGGTAGACCGGGTCCAGCGGCAGGTACGCGGCGCCCGCCTTGAGCGCGCCGAGCATCGCGACCACCAGTTCGGGGCGCCGTTCCATGAGCACCGCGACGGGCTCCTGCGCGCCGACCCCCCGGTCGAGGAGCCAGTGCGCGACCTGGTTGGCCCGCCGGTCCAGCTCGGCGTAGGTGAGGGTTCCGGTCGCGACCGCGTCCGGGTCGGCGGCGGCGGCCCGTTCGACCAGCGTGTGCAGCGGCGCGTCCACCGGCACCGGACGGTCCGGGCCGCGCAGGTCGGCGCCGACAGGGAGCCGCACGGGGGCGTCCGGCTCGCTGAGCATCGCGTCCAGCATCGCCAGGTACCACGCCATCATGCGTTCGGCGGTGGACGCCTCGTACAGGTCGGCGCGGTAGAGCAGGCGGCCGCGGAAGCGCTCCCCGTCGTCGCCCAGCGTGAGGTTCAGGTCGAACTTGGCGGTGGGCGGCGGCAGGGGTTCGGGACGTACCGTCACCCCCGGCAGCGTCATCCGCGCACCGGCGTCGTGGACGTTCAGCATCACCTGGAACAGCGGCGTGGACGACAGACTCCGCTCCGGCCGCAGCCGTTCCACGATGTCCTGGAACGGGGTGCGGGGGTGCGCGAACGCCTCCAGCGCGGCGTCGCGGGTCCGGGCGAGCAGTTCGGCGCCGGACGGGTCGCCCCTGGTGCCGGTGCGGATGACCAGGGTGTTGACGAAGCCGCCGACCACCTTCTCGGCGCCCGGGTGGTGGCGGCCCGCGTGCGGCACCCCGACCGCGATGTCGGTGCCGCCGGACAGGCGGGACAGCAGTGCCTGGAGGCCGGCGAGCAGCACCATGAACGGGGTGGCGTCGGGCACCGCGCGCACCTTGGCGGACAGCTCCGGCGGCAGCTCGACCGGCACGCTCGCGCCCGGCCAGTCGGAAACGGCGGAGCGGGGCCGGTCAGCGGGCAGGTCCAGGACGGGCGGCAGCCCGTCCAGGCGGCGGACCCACCAGTCCAGGTCGGTGTCCGGCCGCCGCGCCTCCCACGCGGCGACGTCGGCGTACTGCAGCGCGGGCGGCTCCGGCGCGGGGCCCAGCCCGAGCTTCGCCGCGTACAGCGCGGACAGTTCGTCCAGCAGTAACCGCTCCGACCACGCGTCGGTCGCGATGTGGTGGAACGTCAGCGCCAGCACGCACTCGTCGTCGGCGACCTGGAACAGGGCGGCGCGCATGGGCGGCTCGGCGTCCAGCCGGAACGGACGCCAGGCGTGGTCCGCGAGGGCGGCGGGATCGAACCGGGCCACCGGCACCGGGATGGCGGGCACCGGACGGACCGTCCCGCCGTCGATCACCCCGCGCAGGATCCAGTGCCGCCGGGCCAGTTCGGCGACGGCCGCCCGCAGCGCGCCGGCGTCCACGGGGCCGCTCAGCCGCAGCGCCACCGGGACGTTGTAGGCCGCGCTGTCGGGCTCCAGCTCGGCGAGGAAGGCCAGCCGGGCCTGGGCCGGGGACAGCCGCATGTCCGCGGCCGCCAGCGCCGGGATGCCCGTGGCGCCGGGCTCCCGCATCCCGGCCCTGGCCGCGGCGAACCGGGACCGGACGCGTTCGGCGAGGCGGTCCTGATCTGTCTCGGTCATCCCTCGTCCTCCGCGGTGAGCTCGGCCACCAGTAGTTCCTCCAGGGCAGCGGCGAAGTCGGCCAGCACGGGCCGGTCGAACAGCAGCCGGACGGGGACGGCGAGGCCCAGCGCCTCCCTGAGCCGCCCGGCGACCCGCGTGGCGGCGAAGGAGTGGCCGCCCAGGGCGAGGAAGTCGTCGTCGGCCCAGATGGCGGGCCGCTCCAGCACCTCCGCCCAGATCGCGGCCACCAGGTGCTCGGGATCGGTCCGGGGAGCCGGACGCTCCGTCCCGGACTCGGGCAGGGTCTCCGGAGCGGGCAGGGCGGACCGGTCGACCTTGCCGCTGGGCAGTTTGGGCAGCGCCGGAACCGCCAGCCAGCGCCGGGGCACCATGTACTCGGGCAGGCGCGCGCGCAGGTGCCCGGCCACGGCGGCCAGGTCGGCCGTCTCCGGGGCGACATAGCCGATCAGGTGCGCGTCCATGCCGGATCCGGCCGCCGTGACCACGCCGTCGGCCACCTCGTGCAGGACGGCCTCGACCTCACCGAGCTCGATCCGGTAGCCGCGCACCTTCACCTGGCGGTCGCGGCGGCCGTGGAACTCCAGCGTGCCGTCAGGCCGCCACCGGGCCAGGTCGCCGGTGCGGTAGCAGCGCCCGCCGGGGTGGTGGGGATCGCCCGCGAAGGCGGCGGCGGTCAGCTCGGGCCGGTTGCGGTAGCCGAGGGCCGCCCCGGCCCCGCCGAGCACCAGCTCGCCGATCGCGCCGGGGGGCAGCAGCCGCAGCCGCGAGTCGGTCACGTACGCCCGTTCGCCGGGCATGGGCCGCCCGATCGGCACCCCGCCCTCGTGGGCGTCCTCCCCAGTGACCGCGTGCATGGTGGAGCAGATCGTGGCCTCGGACGGGCCGTAGCTGTTCCACAGCCGTCCGACCAGGGGCGCCAGGCGCGCGGCGAGCGCCGGGTCGAGCGTCTCCCCGCCGCTGACCAGCTGGAGTCCGGGGGCGCCGGCCCACCCGGCCTCCAGCAGCATCCGCAGGGTCGTCGGCACGAGGTCGACCAGGGTGGCGCCGCTGCGGTCGAGCCGGTCGGCCAGCGCGTAGCCGTCCACGGCGTCCGCCCGGTCGATGAGGGCGCAGACGCCGCCGGCGCACAGCGGCAGCCACAGCTCCTCGGCGAACACGTCGAACGTCACCGGGGCGACGGCCGGCATGACGACGTCCGGTCCCAGCTCCATCACCGCCAGCGACCCGGCGACGAACGCGGCCAGGTTGCCGTGCGTGATCTCCACTCCCTTGGGGCGTCCGGTGGAGCCCGAGGTGTAGAGCACGTAGGCGAGGTCCTCGGCGCGCGGCCGCGGCGGCTCCGTCCTGTCGTCCTGGACGGCGGGCAGGCGATCCAGGTCGAGGGTGGTCGTCCCCGGGATGGACGCCGGGCCCCGCGTGAGCACCAGCCGCGTCCCCGCGTCCTCGGCCACCCGGCGCGAACGCTCGGCCGGATGCTCCGGGTCCAGCAGGAGGTACGCCGCTCCGGCCTTCCACACGCCGAGCAGCGCCGCCGGGAGCCGGTGGTCGCGGGGCAGGCTGATCCCGACCAGCGCGCCGCGCCCGACGCCGTAGGCCAGGAGCGCCGCGGCGAGCCGGGACGACTCGGCGTCCAGCTCGGGATAGCCGAGGGACGCCCCGTCCGGGCCGAGCACCGCCGCGCCCCCGGCCCGGGGTATCGCGTCGAGCACGGTCTCGGGGAACTCCGGCAGGTCCGGTCCCGCCGCCAGGGCCAGCAGGGCGTCCCGCTCGTCCGGGCTCACCAGCTCGTACGCCGCCAGCGGACGGTCGGGATCGGCCAACGCCGCGCGCATGACCCGCAGGAGCCGGTCCGCTTCCGCCTCGGCCCAGGCCCGGCCGTAGCGCGCGACGGCGAACTCCAGTTGCAGCTCGGCACCGGCGGCGGTCCGGTTGACCAGCCAGCTCAGCTCCTGGGCGGCGGCGCCCGAACCCGGATCCGACAGCAGTTCGATCCGGACGGGGCCGCCGGCCACGGCCATCGGTACCTCGCCGTGCTGGACGGCCAGCATCACCGGGACGCGCGGCAGCTCCGCCGGAGGCATCTCCTGGTGCGCCAGGGCGCGCGCGGTCGCGGCGGCCGCCTGCCGGACCAGCTCGCGGAAGCTGGGCGCCGTCTCCGGCCGCACCCGCACCGGCAGCGCGTCCACCAGCGGGCCGATGAGCCCGCTCAGCCCGGGCTGGGCCCGCCGTGCCGCCGCCACCCCGATCACCGGATCGGGCTCGCCGGAGAGCAGGGCCAGCCCGGCCAGGTACACGCCGAACGGGGTGGCGCCGCAGTCGCGGGCCAGGGCGGCCACGGCGTCCTCGATCTCCTCCGGCAGCGGCCGGACGACCCGTCCGGTGGCGGGGTCGAGGCCGAACGCGGCGGGCTCCGGTGCCCCGGCCAGCTCCGTCCGCCAGAACTCCCGCAGCGCCGCCTGGCCGGGCGGCGCCGCCTGGGCGATGGCTACGTCGCCGACCTGCACGTCCGGCTCCGGTACGGGACGGCCGGCCAGTTCGGCGGCGAGTTCCGCCATGAGCACCCCGACGGAGGCGCCGTCGAAGGCGATGTGGTCGACGCTGACGGTCAGCTCGGCGTCCGCCTCGCCCGTCCAGTCCAGGTCTGCGCGGATCAGCGGCACGTCGGCGCCGATGTCGAACACGTGCGCCGCCCCGGGCGTGCGCTCGGCGAGCGGCACGGCCGCGGGCGGGTGGACGACGGCCACCGGAATCCCGTCCTCGCCGGTGACGACCGTACTGCGCAGTACCTCGTGCCTGCGCACCACCGCGTCCAGGGCCGCCTGAAGGGGCGCGGCGCCGGTCAGGCCCCGCACCCGGAACCGGACCCGCAAGGTGGTGACCGGACGATCGGGATGCAGCTGCCGCAGCGTCCAGAACTCGCGCTGGGTGCCGGTCAGCGGGTAGGCGGCGCGGCCGGAGTGCCGGACGAGCGCCGGAGCGGTCCGATCCAGGCGGGCCGCCAGCCCGGCCGCGGTCGGCTCGGCCAGGAACGCGGGCAGCGGCACCGGATGACCCCGCAGCCGCGACAGCTCGGTGACCACCCGGGCCGCCTGGAGCGAGTGCCCGCCCAGGTCCGCGAACCGGTCGTCCACGCCGACCTCCGGCAGGCCGAGCACTTGCGCGATCACCTCGGCCGCCTGCCGCTCGGCCTCGGTGCGCGGCGCCGCGAACGCGGACGCGCCGGACGCGGCCGCGCGGACCGCGCCCAGCTCCGGCAGGGCGGCGCGGTCGGCCTTCCCGTTCGGGTCGGTCGGGATCCGGTCCAGCACGCCGATCCTGGACGGCACCATGTACTCCGGCAGCCGGCGCGCCAGGTGCGCCTTGAGCTCGGCTTCCGTGGCCGCGCCGGCGGCCGGGATCTCGGCGTAGGCGAGGAGACGGCCGCCGCGTGCCAGCACCACGGCGTTGCGGACCGCCGGGTGACCGGTGAGCGCCTGGTGGACCTCGCCCGGCTCCACCCGGAACCCGCGGACCTTCACCTGGTCGTCGGTGCGGCCCAGGAAGTGCAGCACCCCGTCCTCGCGGCGGACCACGTCCCCGGTGCGGTAGGCGCCGCCGGAGAACCGCGACGCGGTCAGCTCGGGCCGGTCCAGGTACCCGCGGGCCACGCACGGCCCGGAGATCCACAGCTCGCCGGGCCGCCCGTCCGGGACGGGGTTGCCGGCCTCGTCGCGCACGGACGGCACCGCGCCGGTCACCGGGTGCCCGATCGGCGGCGGCCCCGTCTCGCCGCGGCGCAGCTCGTACGCCGTGCACAAGGTGGTGCACTCGGTGGGGCCGTAGGTGTTGACGACCCGGCGCACGCCGGGGTTGGCCCAGATCCGGCGGGCCAGCGCCTCGGTGAGCGCCTCCCCGCCCGTCCCGACCGTGCGCACCCCGGGCGGAAGCGGCCGGGCCAGGACGGCGGCCAGCACGGACGGCACGCCGTGGAGGGCGGTGACCGCGTCGCGCGCGGGCAGCTCGTCCAGCGCCAGCATGTTCTCGGCCAGGATCACCGTGCCGCCGGCCGCGAGCGGCACCACGATCTCCAGGATCGAGGCGTCGAAGCAGATCGAGGCCGCGGCCAGGTGGCCGGCCGTCTCCTCCGGGGAGTAGAACCCGGCCGCCCAGCCCAGCAGGTTCATGGTGTTGCGATGCTCCACCACCACGCCCTTGGGACGGCCGGTGGAGCCCGAGGTGTAGATGACGTACGCCGCGTCCTCCCCCTTGCCGGGCACTTCCGGCGGCGGCGCGCCCTCGCGCACGTCCTGCACCACCAGCGTCCCGGCGCCGGTCGCGGCGGCCGTCCCGGCCAGCGCGGAGCAGGTGAGCACCAGCGGCAGCCCGGCGTCGGCGGCGATGAGGCGCAGCCGCTCGGCCGGGTGCGCCGCGTCCAGCGGCACGTACGCCGCCCCCGCCTTCCACACCCCCAGCAGCGCCGGGACCAGCCACTCGTCCCGCTCCAGGCAGACCCCGACCAGCGTTCCCCGCCGCACTCCCCGGTCCGCCAGGGCGCGGGCGACGCGGTCGGCCCGCCGCCCCAGCTCGGCGTAGCTCGTCCGGCGCGTGCCCGCGATCACGGCGGTCCGCTCCGGTGTGCGCCCGATCGCCGCCTCGACGGCCTCGTGTACGCGCGCCGGCATGGCCGGCGCCGAGCCCCCGTGCGCCACGTGCCCACATCTCCCTTGATGCCAGTACGGAACCCGCGCCGTGTCGAGCGGACGCGAGCCGGGCAATGGTAAGCACGATCATGATCACCCATGGGTGATCTTGGCGACATTCTCTGCAAATCACACGCGGAGTCGAGCCCCGGCGCGGATTTCGACCAGGACCGGCCACCGCCTGCCGGGAACGGACCGCCTCCGGCGGAACGTGACGGACGGGCGTGACGGACGGGCGCTACGGAGGCGTCAGGCCATGTGCCAGGTCCGGCGCGGCTTGTCGTGCATGCGGCCGGGGATGCCGGGGCGCCGCTGCCACGGGTACGGCCCGGACGGCGGGCGGTAGCCGACGCCCAGCGCGTCCAGCCGGGCGTAGTGCGCCGCGTTCATCCGGCGCTCGAAGCCCGCGAAGTCGCGCTCGTCCGGCCCGGGCAGCCGCGACCAGGCCACCTCGGCGAACGCGACGAGGCGGGGGAACACCTGGTAGTCCACCCGGCGGCGGTCCTCGGTGGCCTCGCTCCACAGGTTGGCCTGCGTGCCGATGACGCGGTCCGCGTGCGGCGTCCCGGCCAGCCGGGGCGGGACGGGCTCGAACCGGTAGACGTCCTCCAGGGTGTGCACCCAGCCGAACGGGACGGGCTCCTGGTCCCCGTCGTCCTGGACGTGGTCGAGGTAGACCTCCTGCTGGGGGCACATCACCACGTCGTGCCCGGCCTCCGCGGCGGCGATCCCGCCCCGGTACCAGCGCCAGCACGCGACGGCGGCGCCCTCGGCCAGGCCGCCCTCCAGGATCTCGTCCCAGCCGATGAGGCGGCGGCCGCGCGCGGCGAGCCACCGGCCGAAGTGGCGGATCATCCAGGACTGGAGCTCGTCCTCGTCCTTGAGCTTCAGCTCACGGATGCGCGCCTGGGCCGTCGGCGAGGCGCGCCACTGGTCCTTCACGCACTCGTCGCCGCCGATGTGGACGAACTCGCCGGGGAAGACCTCCAGCACCTCCTCCAGGACGCCCTCGTAGAAGCGCAGGACGGCGTCGGTGGGCGCCAGCACATTGGGATTGATGCCCCAGTCGGTCTTGACCTCCAGCGCGGCGGTGTCGACGACGTCGGTGTTGCCCAGCTCGGGATAGGCGGCGATGGCCGCCTGCGCGTGGCCGGGGAAGTCGATCTCGGGGACGACCGCGATGTGCCGCTCCGCCGCGTACGCGACGATCTCGCGCAGGTCGTCGCGGGTGTAGAAGCCTCCGTGCGGCCGCTCGTCCCAGACCGCCGGGTCGCCCCAGCCCCGCCGGGTCCGCCGCCGCCAGGCCCCGACCTCGGTCAGCCGGGGGTACCGCTCGATTTCGACGCGCCAGCCCTGGTCGTCGGTGAGGTGCAGGTGCAGGACGTTGAGCTTGTGGACGGCCAGGAGGTCGATGTAGCGCAGCACGTCGTCCTTGGGCAGGAAGTGCCGCGCGACGTCGAGCATGAAGCCCCGCCAGGCGAAGCGCGGTTCGTCCTCGATGGTCACGTACGGCACCGCCGCCGGCTCGCGCGCGATCGGGGCGCGGCGGAAGGCGTCCGGCCCCCGGAGCTGCCGCAGGGTCTGGCGCCCCCAGAACACGCCGGCCTCGTCACCGCCCACGATCTCCGCGCCGTCCGCCGCCACCGTCAGCCGGTACGCCTCCGGCGGCAGCGAGGGATCGACGCTGGTACGGACGTCACCGCTGAAGGGCCCGGACTCCCCGGCGGACTCCAGCCGGCGCGGGGCGGGGATCACGCTCACGTCAATGGTCACCCTCGCACACAACACCAACCCACTCGCCGGTGTCCATCGCCGAACACCGCCCACCTGCGGCTCCCTCGCCCGTTCTCACGTCCGCCAGGTCTCGGGACGGCGGGCGACCTCCCGGACGTCCGCGACCTGCTCGGGGGTGAGCACCCGGCCGCGCCGCCGCAGCCAGCGCCGCAGCGCCTTGACATCGGCCAGCACGGCGACGTCCTTCGGCCCGCCCTTCCGCACGGTGAAGCCCGTCGCCCCGACGAACACGACGACCGACTGCACGGGGACGTGGCGACCGCACGCCGTGGCCAGGAGCGTCCGCGTCCGCTGGGCCTCATGCCGGGAGTTGCGCACATGGTCGACCTTGGTGCCGCCGACGAGCATGCCGTTCTCGCCGACCCAGACCTTGCCGCGCGTGGTCTTGGTGTTGACCGTGACCACGCCGAAGGGCCCGATCAGCACATGATCGATGTCGGCGTCGCCGCGTCCGACGGGGACGGCGTGCAGGACGTGCCAGCCCTGCTTGCGCGCCCATCTGTCGAGCCTGGCCCCGATGAACCGCTCGCCCTTCGCCCCGGCCGCGAAGTCCCGCGCCTCGGTGCGGACGCCGACCAGCGAGGCGAGGCGCGTCCGCCAGCTGCGCAGCTCGACGGCACGCGCGTGCGCGGCCGAGCCCGCGCGATTGAGCCCGAGGTCGGCGCCCGGCTCCACGGCCGGCTCCAGCGGCGTCGCGGCCGGCTCCGGCAGAGGCATCGGCGGCTCCTGGGGCGCCTCGACCGCAACGTCGCCCGTAGGTCCGGCGAGCGCCTCGGGCAGCGGCTCCCCGAGCTTGCGGCACTCCTCACGCACGGCGTCCCAGAACGACGCCGACAGCTCCGGCGCGCCGATCTCGTGCCGGCCCGCCCGCACGTCGTACCAGCCGACCTTCGCACCGGCCCGCGACACGTAGATGCGCACGTGCCCGTAACGCCGCCAGACTCTCGCTTCGAGATCGCTCATCAAGGACCCCAACTCCGACGCTGACCGACGTTGGCACCCTAGGTCATGGGCGGCCCGCCTGGAAGAGGCCGGGCTCGGCGGGCAACGGGCTCGGCGGGCGGCGGTGTGTCAGCGGACGGCGCGTGACTGGCGGCGGTAGACGAAGGTTTCGGCGGACGGTGCTGTGCGCGCGGCGGCGGTGGCCGGGTCGCGGACCAGGTGGTGGTCCGGGGACAGCGCGCACGCGGGGTCGGTGCGGGCGGCGTCGCCGGTCAGGGCGTACGCCTGGCAGCGGCAGCCGCCGAAGTCGATCTCGCGCCGGGGGCAGCCGCCGCACGGGCCGGTCATCCAGCCGGTGCCGCGGTAGGCGTTGAACGCGGGCGACTCGGTCCAGATCCAGGAGAGCGGCCTGTCGCGGACGTTCGGGTGGTCCAGATCGGGGATCGCGTAGGCGGCCGGGCAGGGCAGCGCGGTGCCGTCCGGCCCGACGGTGATCGAGCGCGTGCCCCAGCCGCCCATGCAGGGCTTCGGGACGCCCTCGTAGTAGTCGGGCATGACCCAGACCAGCTCGGGGCCGTCGCCGCGCCGGGCCGCGACCGTCGCCTTCGCGCGGTCGAGCTGCTCCCGGGTGGGCAGGAGGGCGGCGCGGTTGCGCAGCGCCCAGCCGTAGAACTGGGTGTTGGCCAGCTCGACGCGGTCGGCTCCCCAGCGGGCGCCCAGGTCGATGATCTCGGGGAGGTGGTCGAGGTTGTGCCGGTGCAGGACGACGTTCAGCCCGAACGGCAGCCCGGTGGCGCGGATCACCTCGGCGGCCTGTTCCTTGGCCGCGTACGACCGGTATCCGGCGATGAGGTCAGAGCCCTCTTGCCCGGCGTCCTGGAGGGAGAGCTGCACGCTGTTGAGCCCGGCGTCCACCAGGCCGTCCAGCCGGGGCGCGGAGAGGCCGACCCCGCTGGTGACGAGCTGGGTGTAGATGCCGGCCGAGTGCGCAGCCGCGACGATCTCCGCCAGGTCGGGGCGCAGCAGCGGCTCGCCGCCGGACACGTGGGCCTGGACGACGCCCAGGTCGGCCGCCTCGCCGAGGACGTGCGTCCACTCGGCGGTGGTCAGCTCGGCGCTCCTGCGCACCAGCTCCAGGGGGTTGGAGCAGTACGGGCAGTGCAGCGGGCAGGCGTGGGTGACCTCCGCGAGCAGCGCCCAGGGGGCCGGCGCGGTCATCGCAGCCAGCCCTCCGCGCGGATCCGCTCCAGGAACCGGGGGACCTCGTCGGCCAGCGGGGCGTCCGGGAACGACTCGCAGAGCTCGGCGATGATGTCGGCGACCGTGCGGCTGCCGTCGCACAGCCGCAGGATCCGGCCGCCCTCGCCGCTGAGCCGCACCGCCCGCTCGGGCATGAGCAGCAGGTCGGCGTCGCGGACGCGGTCGTACCGCAGCATGACGGACCTGACCAGGGCGGGCCGCCAGGACTCCGGCCACTCATCGGACATCGGAGGTCTCCCTTGCGTGCTCGACGGCGTCGAGGAGGGACCAGAGCAGGTCGCACTTGAAGGCGAACGCGGCCAGGACCCGTTCCTGGTCGGCGCGCGTGCGGGCCCACCGGTGGACCAGGCCCAAGGCCTCTTCGGAGTCCCGGCGGCCCTGGCCGACGCGTACCCGGAAGTAGCGCAGCCCCTCGGGCTCCACCCACGGGTAGTGGCGTTCCCACGCCGCGATCCGGGTCGCCATCAGGTCGGGGGCGAACAGCTCGGTCAGCGACGACGCGACCGACTCCAGCGGCGGGCGGCTCCCGCAGAAGTTGACGTAGCCGTCCACCGCGAGTCGCACGCCGGGCAGCACGTCCTCCCCGGACAGCAGGCGCGCCCGGTCCAGGCCGGCGGCCTCGCCCAGCCGCAGCCACCGCTCGATCCCGCCGTCGCGCCCGTCCCCGTCCGGGGCGCCGTCGTGGTCGTGGATGCGCCGGATCCAGGAGCGGCGCAGCTCGCGGGTGCCGAGCCTGGCGAGGATCAGCGCGTCCTTGACCGGGATGTGCCGCTGGTAGTGGAAGCGGTTGAGGATCCAGCGGCGCAGCTCCTGCGGGGACAGCAGCCCCTCGTGCATGCGCAGGTTGAACGGGTGCCGGTGGTGGTATCGCTCCTCCCCCAGGGCCCGGAGCCGCTCCTCCAGCCCGGCGGCAGGCCAGGGCGCCTCGGCGCTCACAGTTCGATCACCGCTCTCTCCCGGGCGACCTCGATCCCGGACGCGGCCAGCAGCCCGTGCCCGTCGGCGCCCGGATCGACGAGCGGGTTGGTGTTGTTCAGGTGCGTGTAGTAGCGCCGGGCCCCCGGGACGGCGGCAAGGCGCCCTACCGTGCCGTGGGGACCCATGATCGGCAGATGGCCCATCTCGGTGGACGACCGGCCGGAGAACCCGGAGCGCCGGGGCTCCTCGTCGTCCCAGAATGTCCCGTCCACGAAGACGCAGTCGGCGTCGTGAAGGGCCCGGTCCAGCTCGTCCGGCCAGGCGGCGAGGGCCGGCGCGTACACGACGACCTTGCCGTCCCGCCGGTCCCGGACGCGCAGGGCCACCACCCAGGCGCCGCCGCCGGTCTCCTCCAGGTCGGCCGCGTATCGGGGCCGTTTGCCCGACACCCTGATCCCCTGGACCTCCAGAGGCCCGCCATCGAGCGCCTCCCCCTCCTTCTCGGGCAGTTCCGTCCAGGTCAGTCCCGCGTACGGGGCGAGGACCCGGTCCAGCCGGAGGCCCTCGGACAGTGCCGTCCGCACGGTCGCGGTCGCGACGACCCGCAGGCTCGGCGCCTCCCTCAGCCGGGGCAGGCCGAGCGTGTGGTCGAGCTCGGCGTCGGTGAGGATCACCCCGGCCACCGGTGTGGCGCGGCGGGCCGGGCCGGGGCGCAGCGCGGCGCACTCCTCGATCTGCTCGCCGATGTCGGGCGTCGCGTTGACCACGTACCAGCGGCCCTCGCCCGCCTCGACGGCGATCGAGGCGTGGCGCCGCCGCCACCCCGGCTCGGCCCGGGCGGCGGCGCACCCCGGGCACGCGCAGTTCCACTGGGGCACACCGCCGCCCGCCGCGGTGCCGAGGACCAGCAGCCGCATCGCGGGCGGATCAGATCTCGGCGCGGAAGTAGGCCGTGACCTCCATCGAGGTCTCCACGACCTCGTAGCCGGGCGTGACCCAGCCGTCCGCGCGGTCGTCGGTCCTGACTGTGTCGGGGCTCTGCTCTCTCATGGGCGCACCTTTCTGTCTGGGGTGCCTGGATCGTATGTCGATCTTCCGCGCCCGCCCTAGTCATGGCCTGCCAGAAACATGCGTCCCGTGCCCGCCCGGCCCCGCCCGGAAAGCAGCCGTCAGGTGAGATGGACGTAGTCGTAGCCGAACCGGCGGCGCGATACTGGTTCCGCACAGGCGCCCGGGACCGGCGCCGACGACCGCCACTGGACGGCCGTGGCGGGCGACGATGGGAGCACCACCACATGACCGTGTCCGAACCCGTCCGGCCCCTCGCGCTCGACCGCGGCCGCGATGACCGGCTCGTCATCGTCCTCGACCGTCCCGAGCGGCGCAACGCGCTCGACCGCGCCGCCATCGACGCCCTCCACGCCGTCTGCGCCGAGCTGGAGCGCGACCCGCGCCTGGCGATCATCACCGGGCGCGACGGCGTCTTCGCGGCCGGCGCCGACATCGCCGAGCTGCGCGACCGCGGCGTGCCCGAGGCGCTCGAAGGCGTCAACCTCACGCTCTTCGAGCGCCTGCGCAGGCTCCCGATGCCCACGGTCGCCGCCGTCGACGGCTGGGCGCTCGGCGGCGGCGCCGAGCTCTCCTACGCCTGCGACTTCCGGCTCGCCACCCCGCGCACCGTCTTCGGGCAGCCCGAGACCGCTCTCGGCATCATCCCCGGCGCCGGGGCGGCCTACCGCCTCCCGCGCCTGGTCGGCGAGTCCCTCGCCAAGGACATGCTCATGACGGGCCGCCGGCTCGACGCGCAGGAGGCGCGTGCCGCCGGGCTGGTCCGCAGCGTCCACGAGCCCGGCGAGCTGCTGGACGCCGCGCACGAGCTCTGCGACGCCCTCGCCCGCCAATCTCCGCTGGCGCTGCGCCTGACCAAGCTCGCCGTCGACGCTCCCGAGGGCGCCCATCCGGCCGTGGAGCTCCTGGCCCAGGCCATCCTGTTCAACGACCCCGACAAGCAGGCGCGGATGACCGCCTTCCTCGATCGCGGGTCCGCGCGCTGACGCGGGCGCCGCGGCGGGCTCGCGCGGTGGGGAAGGTCACGCGTGTGCGACGGGGAACCGGAACTCGGGGTCGACCTGCGCCTCCAGGTCTTCACCCGTCGCCCGGTTGGCCCAACTCCGCGCGTTCTTGACGTGGAACTCCACCGCCTGCCGCTGGAACTTCTCCCAGTCTTTGGTCCGCGCATCCACCTCGGCGCACATCTGCCCCAACGCCGCCTCGTTCTGCTCCTCCAACACCACACCTTGGCGGCCCTGCTCCAACGCCCGCACCGCGCTGGACTGACCCACCCAGGTCAGCAGGTCGTCCCCGACGTGCTCCCGCAGGTAGGCGATGTCGTCGGCGCCCTGCACCTTGTTGCCCACCACCCGGATCGCCACATCGAAATCACGCGCGTACTCGCGGTACTGCCGATACACCCCCACACCCTTACGCGTCGGCTCGGCCACCAAAAACATCAGATCGAACCGCGTGAACAACCCCGAGGCGAACGTATCGGCCCCCGCCGTCATGTCCACCACCACATACTCACCCGGACCATCCACCAGATGATTCAGATACAACTCCACCGCACCGGTCTTGGAGTGATAACACGCCACCCCCAGATCATCATCATTGAACGGACCCGTCGCCAGCAACGTCACCCCCTCCACCTCCTGCCCCAGCGCATGCACCGGATCGGAACCCCCCAACCGCAGCAACCGCGACCCCGCCCCCGCCGGCGTCGTCTTCACCATCGCCGCCGCCGACGAGATCCGCGCGTTCCCACCCCGCAGAAACTCCTTGATCGCAGCCAGATGATCCCCCAACGCCGGCACCTTCGCCGCCCGCGCCTCATCCAACCCCAACGCCACCCCCAGATGCTGATTGATATCGGCATCCACCGCCACCACCGGCAGCCCCCGACCCGCCAGATACCGCACGAACAACGACGACAAGGTCGTCTTGCCACTACCACCCTTACCGACGAACGCAACCTTCACGAAAGCCCCCGATCCAGGCAGGACGTCGACCGCCGCCCGCCGGAGGGTCGTGTGCCTGGGATCGCCGGCGCCTCGGCCGCACCGGATGCGGCCACGCGAAGGAACCGTATTCTGCTTGTTCTGACCATTGACGGGTGACCTGCCATTCAGATATGCGCGTGGGAGCACGCTGCGGTGGCCCCGGGAGGGCCACCGGTATTCGCGGTATCTTCACAATGACCGCTGAACAGCAATTTTGCAATGACGGCGAAATGGTCGCGCCGCTGCCACGCCTCCCGAGCAGGGCACCGACACCCCGCGAGAGGCGGCAGGTCAGCACGCCACGGGGCGGCGGGCGCCGTACGGCGTTCAGAGCGAATCAAAGGGCATATGAAATTTCACATCGGCATTCGTTTCCCTTGCATACACGGCCCGCGACCGTCAGATCACACTTCACTGGATCTTTACCGCAACAGAGGCGCCATTGGAGCGAAAACCCGAAGGTCAAGCGGCCGCCGAACCGGCTTTCGGGGAGCTTGTCAGAACCGGCCGAGGGCGCCTACGCGGCCGGGTCCGCGTCCGTCCGGGACTCGATGGCGTGGAGCACCGCCACCATGTCGGACCCGCCGTGCCCCAGCGCCAGGGTCTCGCCGAACAGGGCGTGGCAGACGTCCAGCAGAGGCGACGCCACGCCGGACTCCCGTGCCGCCTCGGCGACGAGCCGGTTGTTGTCCAGCACGTTGGCGATCGACGCCTGGACGGCGAAGTCGCGGCCGACCAGCTTGCGGATCTTCGCGCGCGACACGGTGCTGGCCATCGGGCCCGCGTCGAGCACCGTGAGGAACTGCCGCGTGTCCAGGCCGTGCCGGTCGGCGAAGTGGAACGCCTCCGTGAGCCCGGTGACCATCGTGATCAGGAAGAGGTTGACCGAGAGCTTCATGAGCAGCGCGCCGGGGACCGCCCCGCAGACGATCGCCTCGCGGCACATCGGCCCGAGCAGCGGGCGGACCTCCGCCACGGCCGCCGGCTCGCCGGCCAGCATCGCCACGAGCTCGCCGGCCTCCGCGGGCCCCCGCGAGCCGGACACCGGGGCCTCGACATAGGCGCCTCCCGCCGCGCGGACGTCGGCTCCGAGCCCGCGGGAGTAGCCGGGCGACGTCGTCCCCATGTGGACGATCACGCATCCCGCGACGGTCGCGCCGAAGCCCGGCGTGCCGCGCCCGAGCACGGAGTCGATCGCGGCGCCGTCGGCCAGCATGAGGAACACGACGCGCGCCCTCTTGCAGACCTCGGCGGGACCGCCCGCCACCTCCGCGCCGGCCGCGCGCAGCGCCTCGCTCTTGGCGGCGGTGCGGTTCCAGACGACGAGCGGCGTCCCCGCGCGCGCGAGATTGAGCGCCATGGGCGATCCCATGACGCCGAGACCGATGAAACCCACATCCATGTGCACCGCCCTTGGCCGACATCGTCGGCGACCTTGCGGACTATGACAGTGGTCATGATAATTGCCGAGGTGACAAAGGCAATAGCCCGGCTCCATGAGCCGCAGAGGCCCGAACGGCCCGGGGAGGCCGGCCATGGCGGCTGACGAGCGGGAACCGCGCGAGCGGATCGTCTTCAGCGCGGCGCAGCTCATCCGCCGCGACGGGGTCGCGGCGACGGGCATGCGCGAGGTCGTCGCCCACGCGCGCGCGCCGCGCGGCTCGCTCCAGCACTACTTCCCCGGCGGCAAGGAGCAGCTCGTCAACGAGGCCGTGGAGTGGGCCGGCCGGTACGCGAGCGCGCGCATTGGCCGGTTCCTGTCCACGATGTCCCGGCCGACGCCGGGCAGTCTGTTCGCGGCGATGGTGCGCCAGTGGACCGACGAGTTCCAGACGGCCGGATTCGCCGGGGGCTGCCCGGTCGCCGCCGCGACGGTGGACTGCGCGGACTCCGTCGCCTCCACCCGGACCGCCTCCGCCGACGCGTTCGCGGCCTGGCGCCGTCCGATCGCCCGGGAGCTGACCGGGATGGGGGTGCCGGCCCGCAGAGCCGACCCGCTCGCCACGCTCATGATCAGCGCGCTGGAGGGCGCGATCCTGATGGCGCGGGCCGAGCGGAGCGTGCGCCCCCTCAGGGCGGTGGCCAGGGAGCTCGGGCCGTTCCTCGACGGTTGCGCCGCCCAGCCGGACTGAGCCCTCGGCCGGACCGGCGGCCGTGGGTGCACTCCTGGGCGGCCCCCGAGGCGCCGCCCCGGCTCGCGGGCCTGTTCGCCCCGCCCGCTCCCGCTCCCGCTCCCGCTCCCGCCTGACCGTTACGCGCAAGAAGCGGGGATCAGGCCAGATGGCCGCGTGTGGCCACGGCTAACGTTCTCGGGCCTTCTGATGCCCACGGGGCGAGCAAGGGGTGAACGATGCTCCCATGCACCCGATTGCCTGGCGTGACAGCGGCTCGTCCGGGGGTCTTCGATTGGACCGATCCATTGCGGCCCGTGTGGCGGACGAGCTGGCGCGCTGGCCCGGCCTGCGGCTCAGCCGGGGGCGCTGCGGCACCGGCCCGGCCCTGTCCCTGGGAGAGCGGGAGATCGTGCACCTGCCCACCGATCACGAGGCTGAGCTGCGGCTGGGCGCCCCGGCGGTGCAGCGGCTGGGCCCGATCCTGGACGACACGGGCCAGCTGATCGCCCTGCCCGTGGTCGACCTCGCCGCCACCGGCCACCGCCTGGACGGCTCCGAGTGCGGGAGCCGGACGGCGCGCGGCGCGCAGGCGTGGGTGCGGATCCGCTTGGTCGGCGAGAGTGACCGCCATCTGGTCCTGGCATTGGCCAGCGTCGCGATCGCCGCCCACACGGCCCTGCCCGGTGAAGCCCGTCAGGGTGACGAGACCTGCCCGAGAGCCCGTCGAATCGGCATATCCCGCACGTCCAGCCGTTGAAGTCCCGCCCGCGCGGGGAACATCGCAAGTATGGATGTTGAAGCGCGTGAGAAGACGGCCATGAACCAGGTCACCACACGCTTGCTGAAGGTCTACGGCAGTGAGCACAGCGCCCAGGAAGTCACCGACACCATCTCGGCGATCCACCACGGTTTCGACGGACGCCCCATCCGCGACTTCGTCCCCGTCCTGGTGGAGCGGTACGCCAGACAGCGATTGACCGACTGAGTCCCCTGAATCCACCCCACCCCTCGAAATCCGCCCGGCCTGGCGACGCGGTTTCGCGTGCGCTGTCGATTGCCGGTGGTCTCGTCCGTCGTGGTTGGTGAGGGCGTCATCCCCGGCGCCCTCCACCGAGTGCGAGCGAAGGAGACGACATGCGGAAACTGCTGGTGACCATGTTCATGACCCTGGACGGCGTCATGCAGGCGCCGGGCGGGGCCGATGAGGACCGCGGCGACGGGTTCGAGCACGGCGGCTGGGCCGTGCCGCACTTCGACGGGCACCTCATCCAGCTCATGGCCGCGGTGACCGGCAGGGCCGACGCGCTGCTGCTCGGGCGCAAGACCTACGAGGTCTTCGCCGCGACGTGGCCGCTCGCCGAGGCCGACGACCCGATCGGGGCGAAGCTGAACGGCATGCGCAAGCACGTCGCATCGCGGACGTTGAAGACCGTGTCGTGGCAGAACTCGGCGCTGCTGGACGGAGACGCCGCCGAGGCGGTCGGCCGGCTCAAGCGGGAGGAGGGCGGCGAGATCCAGGTGCACGGCAGCGGCGAGCTGATCCAGACGCTCATCGAGCACGACCTCGTCGACGAGTTCCACCTGCTGGTCTTCCCCGTGCTCCTCGGCTCCGGCAAGCGGCTGTTCGGGAGAGGGACCGTCCCGGCCGGGTTGAGGCTCGCCAGTAGCACGACGTCCAGCACCGGGGTCGTCGTCAGCACCTACACCCGGGATGGCAAGGTCGAGTACGGGGCGATGGGCCCGGAGACCGGGAACTGGTGACCGGGAACCGGTGACCGGGAACCGGTGACCGGGGAAGCGAACGGAGGGGGCAGGCCATGCCGCAGTACGCGATTCTGATCTACGAGAAGGAGACGCCCGGGGGTGTGGCCGACATCCCGCCCGAGGTCATGGAGGCCAACCTGCGCGCCGGGGAGAAGATCGCCGAGATGGGGGTGCGGGTCGTCCACGAGCAGGCGCTGGAGCCCAGCGCGGCCGCCCGGACGATCCGCAAGGACGGCCTGGTCACCGACGGCCCGTTCCTGGAGACCAAGGAGGTGATCGCCGGGTTCTTCGTCGTGGAGGCCGCGGACCTCGACCAGGCGGTCGCCGTCGGCAGGCTGCTCCCGATCATGGATGGCGCCGTCGAGGTGCGGCCGCTGCTCGCGGTGTGACCGCGGTCCGGCAGGCGGTCGCCGACGCGCACCGCCGCGAGTGGGCCAGGGTGCTCGCCGCGACGGTCCGCGTCACCCGCGATCTCGACCTGGCCGAGGAGTGCGTCCAGGACGCCTACGCCGCCGCGCTCGACGCGTGGGCGCGCGGCGGGGTGCCCGCCAAGCCCGGCGCCTGGCTGACCACCGCGGCCCGGCGCAACGCGCTGGACGTCCTGCGCAGGGCCAGGACGCTGCGGTCGAAGCTGCACCTGCTGGTGGAGCCGGAGGCCGCCGCGCCGGAGCCGCCGGCCGACCCGGTGGTCCGCGACGACCGGCTGCGGCTGGTCTTCCTGTGCTGCCACCCGGCGCTGGCCGTCGAGGCGCGGGTCGCGCTCACGCTGCGGCTGGTCTGCGGCGTGCCGACCCCGGACATCGCGCGGGCGTTCCTGGTCTCCGAGACGACCATGGCGGCGCGGATCACCCGGGCGAAGAAGAAGATCATTGCGGCGGGCGTCCCGTTCCGGATGCCCGCCCCGGGCGAACTGCCGGGTCGGCTGGACGCGGTGCTCACCGTGCTCCACCTGCTGTTCACCACCGGCCACACCGCACCGGCGGGCCCGGCGCTGACCAGGGACGACCTCGCCGGGCACGCGCTCGACCTGGCGCACACGCTGCACGTCCTGATGCCGGGCGAGCCCGAGGTCACGGGGCTGCTGGCGCTGCTGCTGGCCGGCCACGCCCGCCGCGCCACCCGCACCGACGAGGACGGGCGCCTGCTGCTGCTGGAGGAACAGGATCGGTCGGCGTGGGACCGGGAGGCCATCGCGGAGGCGCACGAACTGGTCGTGGCGGCGCTCCGCGCCGGCGTTCCCGGCCGGTTCGCCTTGCAGGCCGCCATCGCCGCGCTGCACGCGACCGCGCCGACCTACGGCGACACCGACTGGGACCAGATCCTCGTCCTCTACGACGCGCTGCTGGAAGCATGGCCGTCTCCGGTGGTCGCGCTCAACCGTGCCGTGGCGGTCGCGATGGTGAGCGGCCCCGCGACCGCGCTGGCCGAGGTCGAGGAGCTCGAACAGGACGAGCGGCTCGCCGGCTATCACTACCTGCCCGCGATGAAGGCCGACCTGCTGCGCCGCCTGGGCCGGAGCGCCGACGCCGCCGCGGCCTACGCACGCGCGATCGCGCTGGCGGGCAACGACGCCGAGCGCGCCTTCCTCACCGCCCGCCTCGCCGAGACGGGCGGCGCACCGGACCCGTCCTAGAGGACTGGCACGGGCGGGCACAAAGGAAAGCAACCGGCCAAGACCGCATGTGGTCAAGCGATTACGCGGCCTGGGGCCTGTCGCGAGCATTGAAGGGCTGCGTCGCGACGACATCCGGGGGTTCTTCAGCTCATGACCCAGGTCAGCACGGGCAGGGTCGACGGCCAGGTCGTGGTGGGCGACTTCAACTGCGTGATCAACGCCGCCCAGGGGTCGACCGTCAGCGTCCGCCAGGGTGGGCCGCCGACCGTGGCCAGGCGCGAGGTGCCGGAGGGGCATCCGCTGCCGAAGGCCGGCGTCCGGCTCCTCGGCCGCGACGAGGAGGCGGCCCGGATCGCCGGGTGGCTGGCCGAGGACCTGCCGGTCGAGATCCACGGGGTGCCCGGGGTCGGCAAGTCCTCGCTGCTCCGCGAGCTGGCCACCGACCGCATCGCGCGCGGGCGGCACGTCGTCTACCTGTCGGCGGCGGGGCTCCCGGTCGAGGACGTCCTCCAGGAGCTCTTCGTCGCCTGCTACGAGGGCGAGGGCTATCAGCCCACCCCGGCCAGGCTGCGGCAGCTCATGGGGAAGGTGCGGGCGCTCTTCCTGATCGACGACTTCGTCGGCTCGGCCGAGGGCCTCGACCGCCTGCTGGACGCCACGCCCGGCGGCGACCTCGTGATCGCGACCGGCCGTCCGTGCCTCGGCGGCCGGGGCCGCTCGCTGGAGCTGACCGGCCTCGCCGAGGGCCCGGCGATGGCGCTGATCGAGGCGGAACTCGGCCGCGCTCCGGCCGAGGGGGCCGAGCGGGAGGCGGCGCTGGAGCTGTGCCGCGCCACGTCCGGTCACCCCCGCGCCCTGCGCCAGGCGGTCGACGCGAGCCGTGACGGCGCGGCGTTCGAGCCCGACCCGGCGACCGTGACCCGGGCGCTGGTGGCCGGCCTGGACGCTCCGTCCCGTACCGCCATGGCCATCATGTCCGCGCTCGGCGACGCTCCGCTCTCGCCCGCGATGCTGGACGTGCTCGCCGGGCCCGGGAGCGAGGCCGGGGGCGG
>NZ_SMKU01000154.1 GCF_004349215.1 Actinomadura rubrisoli
GCCCCCCCGCCGCCCACACCCTCGACACCGACGCCGAGGCGCTGGCCGGCTGCGCCTCCCGCCTCCGCGACCTCGCCGCCCGCCTGCGCGTGGACGAGACCGCACCACCGTGGCTGTTCAGCACCCTGAACGCGCACATCACCGCCTGCGTCATCGCCTCGGGCGACCTGTCCGCGGCCGCCGCCCGGCTGAACACCTGCGCGAATCCCGCCGTGGAGGCCGACCGGCCCTGAACGTCCGCCTTCGCCGGAGGCGGCGAATCATGCCGGGGTGTGTTAGCGGTCGCCTTTCCTCCTCGCGGACGGCATCTCCACGAGACGGACGCAGACCATGGTCACCACGAAGCCGATGAGGCTCTTCGCCAGCAGATCAGCGCGATGACGGCCCACGCCAGCCAGTACGGGCCGGTGCCGAAGTAGTAGGCCAGTACGCGCGGCAGGGGCTCACCGTCCTCCCGCAGGTCCGCGACCGCCAGCGCCACCTGGGGTGCGCTGGCGGCGAACCGCAGCCCCTGCGCGACCAGCAGGAGCGTCGCCAGGAACCCGGCGATGGCGAGCGCCCCGGGCCAGGCGGACCCGGTGGCGCCGCCGGAGCGGGCCGTACCCTGCTCCGTCACGGGCTGCTCGGAGGGAGGACTTCAGTGATCGATTCGCGTCAACGCCTGTTCCTGGGCTCCGCCGGCCTGGGCGCTCTGCCGGGTTGGATGTCCGCGCTTCCGGACGTGCCGCGCCGAGCGGTGCTCGTTCCCACGGCGGCGAACCCGCTCGCGGACGCGCCCTTCGTCCTCAGGGCCGTCGAGGTCCTTGAATCCGCAGGCTCGCGGGTCGGCGTCCTTGATCTTGAATGCGCGCGCGCCACGCAGGTGGAACGGGCCTTGCGCGAGGCTGAGCTGGTCTTCGTCACCGGCGGCTATGCCATGTTCCTGCTCGAACACGTGCGCCGTACCGGGTTCGACCAGATCGTCTCGGACGCGGTCCGCGGCGGGAGCCTGAGCTACGCGGGGATCTCGGCCGGGGCCGCACTCGCCGGACCTGATCTGGAGCATCTGCGGGACGCGGACGACCCCGGGACCGTGGCGTCCAGCCGTGGTCTCGGCCTCGTCCCGTTCGTGGTCCTCGCGCACCGTGATCGCGGACGTGCGGCGCGGCATGACCGGCTGGCCGCCGAGCACGGCGACCCGTCGCGGTTCGTCTCGCTCAGCGACGACCAGGCCGTTGCCGTCACCGGCACCGCCTGGGAGCTGCTGTCCTCGCCGTAGCGCCGGCCGGGCGTACGGCGGGCGGACCGCTCGGCCGGAAATGGGAGGCGCTCCTTCGCCGCTGATTGGGCGCGGCGGCCTTTCGAACCTGATCTTGCGAGAGAGGAGTTCTCGGCGAATCACAAGATCTTGCCCCTCTTCCTTCTCTGGGGGCTGGAGGCGACACTTGACAGGACGGATGTCGGACGGTGAACAGGAGCGGAACATGCGCGAGGCGCAGCCGGTGGAGAACGGCTGGTTCGTGGACGAACGCTGTACGAACTGCGACGTCGCGCGGCAATTGGCACCTGGCCTCATCGGTGAGGTGAATGGCCGCTCGCAGGTCCTGCGCCAGCCGCGCGACGAGGCGGAGAACCGCGTGCTGCACATGGCGGCGCACGCGTGCCACACCCGCTCGATCCGCCCGCCGTCCGGGCTGCTGGACCCGGCGCTCGACCCGTTCCCGCTCATGTTGGACGACGGCGTCCACCTCTGCGGCCACAACGCCGCTGTCACCGCGGCCGCCAACTCCTATCTGCTGCAGCGTCCGGACGGCACCGTGATGATGATCGACACGCCGCGTTGGAGCAGGTCACTGGCCACGCGCTGGCGAGAGCTCGGTCCCGTCACCGACGTCTTGCTCACCCATCGCGACCACGCAGCGCATGGCCGGGTCTACGCCGACCACTACGGGGCCCGGCTGTGGATCCACGAGGGCGACCTGGACGCCGCGCCGGACGCCGACCGCGTCCTGCGGGGGCTGGATCCCGTCGAGATCGCCGCGGGGGTGGTCGCGCACCCGCTGCCCGGCCACACCGAGGGCAGCGTGCTCTACATCGCCGACCAGCGCCATTGCTTCAGCGGAGACAGCATTTACTGGTCGCGCACCACCGGGGACATCGAAGTCGCCGAGCACGTCACCTGGTATTCCATCGAGGAATTGGCCGCCTCCTTGTCCCGCACGGTTGACCGGCTCCGTTTCGAGTGGCTGCTGCCGGGTCACGGCGACCGCACGCGACTTCCCGCCGACGAGATGGCGCGGCGGCTGCGCGAACTCGCGGAACGCACCCGGAAGCTTCGTCCGAGGCCGATCGATTTCACGGCCCACCGCTGGTGACGGCGGCTCAGGGGGTTCTCGGGGGCGGACGGCCGCTCCCCGGCCGGGGGCCGACCTCGCACCGCCCTGAGCAGGGACGTTGCTGATTTTGTCAGAGTTTGCCTTCCTTTGACGACCGGAGTACGTTGTCGCCCACCAAGGTGCCCTCCAGGCGCCTTTGTCCGTCCTACCGTGCGGGTCTCTCCGAGGCCCGATCGTCAGCCCCACCATGCGCACGCCGTAGCGTGCGGGCGCTGAGAGAGCCGCGACCGGCTCGCGGAGGACAGGCCCCCTGACGGGGCCCCACAACATCAGCGCCGCTCTTTCGCCCACGGGACAACAGGGTCCCGTGGACGGGCCATCGCGCCCAAGGATCGCAGCGGCAACGCCGAGTCCGCCGTCGCGCGGAGCCGGGGAACCACCATGCGCCGGACTCCAGCAGTCCCGCATCGGGGTGAATCGGCCTGTCCTCAGGCCGTAGGGCCACTTCCACGCCCGAACCCGTCAGCTAACCCGGTAGGCGGCCTGGAAGAAGGAGTCCCTTGAAAGGCAAGCACAGCAAGTACCCCTCCCGTCTCGGTCCCCGCGCCACCGGCGCCCTGGCCGGCCTCGTCTTCCTCGGCGTGGCCGCGACCACCGCGCACGCGGGGGTCCTGTCGTCCGATTCCGGCTCCGCCGATTCGGTCGCCGCCGCCGAGGCCGTCCCCCCGGCGAAGTCGAAGAAGAAGACGTCCGGCCGGACCGCGCCGGGCCACTCCGGGAACAATGCCCGCTCCGAAGTCATCTCGCGGGCCAGGACGTGGAATCCGCACACCGATGAGCGGGTGTCCTACAGCCAGATCAGCAGCCACAACGGCTACCGCACCGACTGCTCGGGCTATGTGGCAATGGCGCTCGGGCTGCCCAAGCCGGGCCCGAACACCGTCGGCCTCACCTCGTCGAGGTACACCGAGCGCATCGACATGTCAGAGCTGAAGAAGGGCGACCTGGTCATGGACGCGCTCGGGAGCAACACCACCCGGCACGTCGTCATCTTCGAGAAGTGGGCCAACAGCAGGCACACCGCTTACTGGGCCTACGAGCAGCGCGGCCGGTACGGCACCGACTACCGGACGCGTGACTACGGCCTGTCCTCGGGCAGCGAGTACGAGGCGTACCGGCCGACGGTCCTCTGACGGACCGAGGCGGTGAGCCATGCCCGGCCGGGCCCGTCCCGGCCGGGCATTCCGCTCCGCCGCCTTCCGGCACCCGGCGGGACCCCGCCATCAGTCCTGGGCGGACGGGGGTTCACCGCTCCAGGCGGCGCGGAGCAGGCGCGCCAGGCCGTCATGGGTGACGGGCGCGGGGTTCGCGTACGGGGCGTCCACGACCTGCTTGGCGATCGGTTCGATGTCGCTCTCCGCCATGCCGAGCTCCCGCAGCGACCGTGGTGCGCCGAGGGAGCCCGCGAGATCCCAGAGACGGCGCGCGGGGTCGGGCGACGCCAGCGCGCGCGACAGGGCCCCGGCCGCCTCGGGGGCGGCGGGCTGGTTGTAGGTGAGCGCGTACGGCAGGACCACGGTGTGCGTCGCCGCGTGCGGGAGGTCGAGCGTCCCGCCGAGCGCGTGGCACAGCTTGTGGTGCAGCGACACGGTCGTGGCGCCGAGGCATGCCCCGCACAGCCAGGACGCGTACAGGGCCTTGGCGCGCGCGTCCAGGTCGCCGCCGTCGGCGGCCACGGCCGGGAGCGCCTCGGTCATCGCCCGGACGCCCTCCTCGGCCATCAGCGAGGTGATCGGGGACCGGTCGGGCGCGTACAGCGCCTCCACCGCATGGGCGACGGCATTGAACCCGCTGGTCACCGACATGCCGATCGGCAGGCCGAGGGTCAGCTCGGGGTCGTACAGGACGCTGGCGGGCAGCACGCGCGGGTCCTTGCCCGTCCGCTTGCGCCCGTCCTCGGTGAGCCCCCACACGGCGGTCATCTCCGAGCCCGCGTAGGTCGTCGGGACGGCGACCACCGGCAGGTCGTGCTCCAGCGCGATCGCCTTCCCCAGGCCGATGGCCGACCCGCCGCCGACGGCCACGCAGCAGTCGGCGCCGAGTTCGGCGGCGCGGGCGCGGGCGTGCCGCGCCACCTCGATCGGGACGTGCATGCGCGCCTCGGCGAGCACCCCGGCGGACCGCCCGCCGAGCGCGTCCGCGATGGTCTCCCCTGTGCCGCGCTGCTCGGGCGAGCAGAGCACGAGGGCGCGGCCCGCCCCCAGCCGGGCGATCTCGTCGGGGAGGGACGCGACGGCGCCGGAGCCGAAGCGCACCCGCATCGGGAGGGCGTCGTAGGAGAAGGACGTCTGGAGCATGGTCACACTTCCTGCCGGGTGTCGTCCGCGCGGAGGACGACATCGAAGTTCACCGTGCGGAACGGGTTGGGCAGTCCGGCCTCCGCCGCGCGTTCCGGGTCGTCGACCGTGGGGAATTCGCGCACCAGGCTGGGCTTGACCCCGAACACGGCGTCGGAGTCGATGTACGGCGTGCCCGCGACGAACAGGTGGGTCGTCACCGTGCGGTAGCCGGGGGCGGACACCTCGAAGTGGATGTGCGCGGGCCGGTTCGGGTGCCGGGACGTCGCGTCCAGCAGCCTGCCGACCGGGCCGTCCTGCGGGATCGGGTAGAAGCGGGGGACGATCGAGCGGAACCAGAACCGCCCCTCCTCGTCCGCCGTGAACAGCCCGCGCAGGTTCAGCGGCGGCTGGACGCCGGGCTGCTGCACGTCGTAGAAGCCCTCGTCGTTGGCCTGCCACACATCGACCGCCGCGCCCGGGACGGGCCGCCCGTCCGGGCCCGCGACGGTCCCGGTGACCAGGCACGGCGTGCCCTTGCCGTCCTCGGCGATGTCGGCGCCCAGCTCGCGCGGCGGGGAGGCGACCATGTGGAAGGGGCCCTCCACCGTGGACTCGGTGAGCCCGCCGCCGGCCCGGTTGTTGATCGTCTCGACCAGCATCGAGGCGCCGAGGACGTCGGAGAGCAGGATGAACTCCTGCCGGGTGCCCGTGCACGTCTTCCCGGTCTCGGTGAGGAAGTCGATCGCCGCCGCCCACTCCCGCTCGGTGAGCTCGACGTCCTTGACGAAGTCGTGCAGGTGCCGCACGAGCGAGGTGAGGACCCGCCGCAGGCGCGGGTCCGGCGTCGCGGCGAAGGCGGCCGCGACCACCTCGGCCGACCGCTCCTCGCTGAACAGCTCGGACGGCGGCGGGGCCGAGGGGCCGGCGGCGGATTCCGGGGAACTGTGTCGGTCCATGATCGTCTTTCGTGTCGGTCGGCCGCGGTCGTCTCCGCGCGGGTCGCTCACGACCCGCGGACGGTTCGCTGCGGCGCGGCGTGGATCAGCTCGTAGTCGCGTCCGATGGCGCCGGTCGTCTGGAGCAGCAGGGGCAGCAGGTCGTCGATCAGCTCGCGGTGGCCGACCTCGGCGGCGATCACCGTGACGTTGACCGCCGCGACCGTCCGCCCGTCGCCGTCGCGGAGGGGCGCGGCGACCGACCGGATCCCGGGCGCCACCTCCCCGTCGGTCGAGGCCCAGCCCCGGGCGCGCACCTCCCGCAGTTCGGCCTCGACCTCCCCGGCCGGCTCGGGCCGGTGCGCTCTGACGGGCGACCGCGTCTCGGTGCGCAGCGTCGCCCGCAGGGCGTCCGCGTCCAGGGACGCGAGCAGCACCTTGCCGAGCGCGGTGCTGGCGGCGGGAAGGCGCGTGCCCACCTTGACGTTGACGGCGACCACCTTGGGGACCTCGACGCGGGCGACGTAGAGGACGTCCGAGCCGTCCAGCTCCGCGATGGAGGCGGCCTGGCCGGTCCGCTCCACGAGGTCGCGCAGGTGCGGGAGCGCGACGTCCCACAGGCCGGCCGAGAGCGTGTAGGCCACGCCCAGCTCCAGGACACGCGGCGTGAGGACGACACCCTCCGGGGACGAGCGCACGTAGCCGAGGTGTTCGAGCGTGAGCACGATGCGCCGGGCGGTCGGCCGGGCGAGCCCCGTCGCGGTCGCGATCTCGGTGAGGGACATCGGCACGCGGTGCGTGCCGAAGCATCTGAGGACGTCGAGACCGCGGGCCAGGGCCTCGACGAAGTCCGGGCCGGCATCTTCGCGCGGCATGGCGCTCCTTTCCGGGTGGCTCGGTCGCTACCTTGCCACCTTCCGCCAAGAGTACGACCTCCGACCGCTGTCCGGTCAAGTGACCGTTCACCGGCGAACCAGCCCGCCGCGCCTATCGATGCAGCACAAGCAGGTGAGCAACGAATGAACACGACGCTTGACAGCCAGGACGACGCATCCCATGCTTCTGGCACGCAACAGGAGCGACCGCATAGTGGTCAAGTAGCCGTATAGCGGTCACTTCAAGGGAGGCAGCACGTCGCCATCTCGCCCATCCTTCAGTTAGATGAACTCGCCTACCAGCCGTCCGTCGCGGTAGGGCCAGGCGGCGGCGAACCGGTGCGAGACCTGATAGGTGCCGTCCGGGTCGACGTCCTCACCGGCGAGCGCGGAGTCGCCGCCGCGCACGACCTGGGCGAAGACCGCCTCGATGAAGACGCCGTAGTCGGAGACGGCGACCTTCTCCTCCACCGCGCCGAAGACGTTCACCCCGCGGCCGACGATGTCCGCGTAGAAGCTCCGGACCTCCTCCAGGCCATCGCACACCAGCGTCTTCCCGCGCTCGGTGAGCCGGTAGACCGGGTGATCGACGATCATCGCCGGGAGCAGGATGTCCTCCCAGAAGCCGGACACCTCCAGCAGCGCGTGCCTGCGGTAGTTCTTCAGCATGTGCCGGTGCCGCGGGTTCCCGACCACCGCGAGCGCCGCGTCGACGCCCGCCGTGATCTCCCGTACGTCGAAGACCTTCATGTGCTCACTCCTTGGAAGCCGGACGCGCCCGTGCGGGCGGTCAGCCCGCGGCGGCCATCGCGATGTCGGGGTCGTACTCGTAGATCCAGCCGTTGGCGACCAGCGGATCGGTCTCGGCGAAGGACGTGTCGCGAGCCCGCTGGCCGGGCCCGTCGGGAAGGTGGTTGACGTCCGACCGCGCGTGGCTCGCCGCCTGCAGCCGGGCCGTGCGGGGGCGCAGGGCCTCGTATCGGCGCAGCGCCCGGGGCGGGTCGGCGATGTCCTCGGCGAGGCAGCGGGACAGGACCGCCGCGTCCTCGATCGCCTGCGCGGCTCCCTGCGCGAAGAACGGGAACATGGGGTGCGCGGCGTCGCCGAGGAGCGTCACCGGCCCCCGGCTCCACCGCGGAAGCGGCGCGCGGTCCAGCAGCGCCCATCGCCCCGGTGTCTCCGAGGCGCGGATGAGGTCGACGAGCCTGGCGTCCCATCCGTCGAACTCCAGGAGGAACTCCCCGACCGTCGCCCGCGCCGTCCACGACTCCACCGAGTCGTCGCCCGCCGGGGCGAAGGCCACGAGGTTCACGAACCTGCCCTCGGAGACGGGATAGTGCACCAGGTGGCGGCCTGGGCCGATCCACAGCGTCTGGGCGCGCCGCCGGGCGAACGACGGCGCGCGTTCGCCGGGCACCAGGGCCCGGAACACGCAGAGGCCGGAGGAGGCGGCGGGGCGCGGCTCGGCGATGGCGCCCCGCACCACCGAGTGGACGCCGTCCGCCCCGATCACGATGTCCGCCCCGGTCACCTCGCCGTCGTCGAAGCGCAACGACGGGCGTTCGCCCCGCACGTCGAGCGCGGTGCAGCGCTTGCCGAGCCGGACCGTCCCCGCCGGGACGGCGCGCCCGATGGCGTCCACCAGGTCGGCGCGATGCACCGTGTACGTGTGCTCGCCGTAGAGCCGCTCGCAGGCCGTCGCGAGGTCCTCGGCGGACAGGACCGTCCCGTCCTGCCAGCGCCGGAACTCCCACCCGACGTCCAACCGGACGGCGCTCCGCAGCAGGGGCTCCATGACGCCGAGGCGGCGCAGGAGGCGCGCGGCGTTGGGGGCCACCACGAGCCCGGCGCCGACCTCCCTCAACTCCGGGGCCTGCTCGTACACCGTGCTGCCGAGGCCCGCCCGGCGCAGGAAGGCGGCGGCCGCGAGCCCGCCGATGCCGCCGCCGAGGATCGCGATCTCCGGTGTCCCGATGTTCGGCCGCAGCATGTCGGTTCCCGGCTCCCGTGGTCGTCGCCTGCTTCCAGGCCGGCGACGCCATGCTGCACCGGCGGCCGGGCCGGAGGCGCGCGGTTGGCCATCCTATGAACATCGAGGGGCTAATATCCCGGGTCAACGACAAGGAGGTCCGCCGCATGCCCCGGACCAGCGAGCCCGGGAGGAGCGTGAGTTCCCGCCTCCTGGAGGTGCTGTTCGCGTTCCAGCCCGACCAGAGCGTCCTCAGCCTCGCCGACCTGGTGCGGAGGACGGGTCTTCCGCACGCGACCGTGCGCCGGCTGGCCTTGGAGCTCACCGGCGCCGGCGCGCTGACCCGCCGGCACGATGGCCGCTTCACGATCGGCCTGCGCCTGTGGCAGCTCGGGACGCTGGCGCCGCTCACCGAGTCGCTGCGCACCCAGGCCCAGCCCTTCATGGAGGACCTCTACACGGCGCTCCACCAGCACGTGCAGCTGGCGGTCCTCGAAGGGACGGAGGCCGTGATCATCGAGAGGCCGTCCGCGCCCCGGGCCCCCGAGCTGGTCTCCCAGGTGGGCGGCCGGCTGCCGCTGCACTGCTCGGGGGTGGGCAAGGTGGTCCTGGCCCACGGCGGCGCCGACCTGATCGACCGGGTGCTGTCCGGCAGGCTGCGCAGGTACACGCCCCGGACGACCGTCGACCCGGGCGTCCTCCGGAGCGAGCTGGCCGACTGCCGCCGCACCGGCCACGCCGGCGTCCGGGGCGAGCTCACCCCCGGCGCCGACTCGATCGCGACCCGGATCGTGGACGGCGACGGCCGCGTCGTGGCGGCGCTGTCGGTGGTGGTGCGCTCGGGTTCGGTGAACCACCGCGCGGCGCTCCCGTCGGTGATCGCGAGCGGACTCGGCATCTCCCGCATGCTCGGCCGGCGCCCGGGAACCAAGATCCGCGACATCTGAACCCGCGACCGCCCCGTCCGTCAACGGCTCGTTCATTGAATGAGCGATCTCTCGTGCGGCGGCGAGCACGGAGCGCCTGGAGACATCCCGAACACAGCGGCCGGGTCCGGTCCTTGCCCGGCTCCGTCCGCTGGGTCACAGTGATCGGTATGGCCCTATACGTGGTGGTCGTGGGTGCCGGCGTCTACGGCGCGGCGGTGAGCGCCTCGTTGGCGCGGCGGGGCGCCCGCGTGGTGGTCGTGGACGCCGGCGCGCCGGCGGGCGGCACGTCCGGCGCGACGTTCTCCTGGACGAACTCCTGCGGCAAGCAGCCGCGGCCCTACCACGATCTCAGTGTCGCGAGCATGCGGGCCCATCAGAGACTGGCGGCCGAGACACCCCACGGCGACTGGTACCACGAGTGCGGCAACCTGGAATGGGCCGACGGCGACGCCGAGCGCGAGGAACTGCGCAAGAAGGTCGACGGCGTCCTGGAATACGGATACCAGGCGCGCTGGCTCGACCGCGCGGAGGCGCTGCGCCTGGAACCGGACATCGACCCCGCCGAGCTGCCCGCGGACGAGATCGCCTTCTTCCCGCGCGAGGGCTGGATCGAGCCGACGCGCTTGATCGCCCACCTGCTCTCAAGCGCGTCGTCCAGAGGTGCCGAGTTGGTGCGCGACGACGCCGTCACCGGCCTGGACGTGAGCGGCGGTACGGTACGCGCCGTCCGGCTCGCCTCGGGGCGGCGGCTCTCCGCGGACGCGGTCGTGAACTGTGCGGGACCGCAGGCCGCCAGGATCGCCGAGCTTGCCGGGCTGGCCCTGCCGATGCGCAACACCCGCGGTGTGCTCCTCTACACCTCTCCGGTCGCGGTGTCGGTGTCTCGCGTCGTCCACGCCCCGCGCGTCCATCTGCGTCCGGACGGCGCCGGGCGGCTGCTGCTGCACACCCCGGAGATCGACGGTGCGGCACGGGTGTCCGCCACCGGCGAGATCTCCGTTGAGGACTCGGCGGTCGAGAAGGTGCTGGCCGCGGGCCGAGCGCTCTACCCGGGGATCCGAGCCGCGACCGTGGAGAGCGTCCGGGTGGGCGAACGGCCCATTCCCGGCGACGGCCTGCCCGTGCTGGGACGGGCGGCCGGGCTGCCCAACTTCCACTTCGCCGTCTCGCACAGCGGCGCCACCCTGAGCGTGCACGCCGGCGACCTGGTCGCGGCCGAGGCCCTAGGCGAGGACCACGGCGACACCCTGGCTCCATTCCGCTTCGAACGATTCTGACCAGCGAAGCACGGTCGCTGAGGCCCCGCGCCCGTCGCCGCGTTCTCAAAAGAAGGCATTCTGATGCACGTCTTCGTCACGGGAGCGAGCGTCACCCTCAACCTCACCGCAATGCTGATCGAGACGGCCACGGCAGTTCGGCGCGCCAGGCAATCGCTGCTGCACGACCCGCTAGGCGCGGCGCCGCCCGACCCGGACGGCAGGGCGGGTGGGCGCCTCAACAGGCTGCCACTAAGTAAGAAAGCTGTAGCGTAACGTCACGCTGGACGCTCGGGGCCGTCCGTTCGCCGACGGCGCCTGGTCCCGTCCAGAGGAAGATCGCCACCCCGAGAGGGAGGACGGGACAGATGGCGAGGGCGGGCGCACGCGTCTGGGGCGCGGTCCTGTCGCTGTGCCTCGTCCAGTTCGTCGACGTCATGAGCGTCACGATCGTGCTGACGGTGCTGCCGCGCATGCTGGACGACGTCGGTGCCGGGTCCTCCGGCCGCACGCTGGTGGCCACCGGCTACGCCATGTTCTTCGGCGGGCTTCTCATGCTCGGCGCGAGACTCGGTGACCGGATCGGATACCGGCGGTGCATCCTGGCCAGCCTCGCGGTGTTCGCCGCCGGATCGTTGCTGGCCGCCCTGGCGGAGTCCACCCTGGTCCTGACCTCCGCCCGCTGCGTCCAGGGGGCGGCCGCCGCCACGGCGGTCCCGTCGGCCTTGCGCATGCTGACCTCGGTGACCGGCGACGACGATCGCGCCCGTGCCCGCGCGCTGGCCGGCTGGAGCGCCGCCGGTGCCGCGGCCGGTGCGTCCGGCTTCCTGGTCGGCGGGACGGTCGCCGAGATCGGCGGCTGGCGGCTCATCTTCTGGGGGCTCACAATCGTCGCCGCGCTCCTGGCCGCACTGGTCATCACCCTCACACCGCCGGTCGCCGCCGAGAGCGCCAGGACGCTGAACCTGACCGGCGCGGCGCTGCTCACCGCCGGAGTCATGCTCATCGTGGTGGGAGCAACCCTGCTGGGCGAACCCGCGCACCGCGGCGCAGGGGCGCTGCTGCTGGTCGCGGCGGCGGCCGTCCTCGTTCTGTTCGCCCTGGCCGACCGCCGCTCCGGTGCCCCGCTGCTGCCCCGCGCGGTGCTCGGGCTCCCTCAGGTCCGGCACGGAACCGCCGCCGCCTTCTTCAACACCGCCACCACGACGGGCGCCGCCACGCTGATCACTCTGTACCTGCAAGTCTCCCTGGGCTGGTCCTCGCTGAAGTCCGCCGCGACCATCCTGCCGCTGAGCGTGCTGGTCATCGCGGGCTCGGCTGCGGCCGCCCTGCTCATCGCGCGGCGCGCGGGCGAGCATGTGAGCGCCCTCGGCCTGGCGTTCATCGGTGCCGGCCTGATCGTCCCCCTCCCGCGTCCGGAGTCGATGCCGCTGCTCGGGCTGGGCATGGCCGCGGCCGGTTTCGGGCTGGGCCTGTCCTCGGTGGCCTCGACGTCACTGGCGACCGACGTCCCCGAGGGCCCGCGCGCCACCGCCTCCGGAATCGTCAACACCAGCGCCCAGCTCGGCAGTGCGATCGGAACCGCCGCCCTCCTGCTGATCGCATCCGCGGCCGGCGAACTCTCCGGCCCCGCCGAGACGACACCCGTCCTCGCCTGGACGACCGCCGCGATCGTGGCCTGCCTAGCAGCCGCCGCCTTCACCCGCACGCGACCAGGGCAGCCCGAGAGACCGCGCCGTCGTTCGTGAACGGGCCTGGCAACACAGTGGTCCCGGGAGCGGTCCCACCCTCATGACCGCACGATGGGGCGATGTTCCGCAGGGAGCCGCGTTCGCCGTGGGCCATGACGACGGGCGAATCGGGGGGTGACGACCGTGGGGTCGCCTCGTCGCCGTGACGTGAAGCGGCGCGGGAGGTCCCTCTCAGGCGACGCCCGCGTCCGGCTGATGTACGCGGGGAACTGCCTGCTGATCACCGGCTGGTTCATCATCGCCATCAGCCTTGTGGTCGGCGGCCTCTATTGGTATTCGTTCCAGCACCCCTCACCCTACCGAGTGGAGTTCGTAGAGCGAGACGAAGGGCGGTGTGACCGCGGTGAACCGTACGAGCCCCTGATCGTCGACCGCCGCAACGGCAAAGTCGTGGTCTGCGATGAATCCTATGCGGTGCCAAAGTGGACCAAACGAGAATACGGTCAGGTGGTCGACCTGACGACATCACTGGCAAAGGGAGACGGCCTGGGTGCCGAAGACCAGGCAACCATCAGGAACACGATCCACCGAATGGGCGCCGCCCACGGCTACCCCCGAAAATTCCACATTGGACCAGTCGGCGTAGCGACCGGGGTCATCTTCGCGGTTGGCGTGTCGGTGGCATTGATTGGCCGTCGGCTGTTCCAACACAGCTCCTCGCCACCATGGGAAACTCACCTGAGCGGGTGACGGGGGTGCCTGACTTGGCGGGGTGAGCGTGGACGGCGGCGCCGCGGATCCGGTGGCCCGCGGGGCTGGCACGGAGAGTTGCTTTGACTATGCTCGCAGAGTGACGCATGACGCCCCTCACGTACAGGCCGTGGACGCTTTCATCGCGGCGACCAATGCGAACGACCCTGCCAAGCGAGCGGCGCTGCTGAGCGACGCGCTCACTGCCGACGTCGTCTTCTGGGGTCCGCTGGGCCGAAGTGTCGGCCGCAAGGCCGTCGAGGACTTCATCACCGAGGTCGTTCAGGGGCACCCGGCGGCGCCCTGCCGGATGGTGCGCACGACTCGCGTGGACGCACCGGAGGAGTGGGCGCGCTTCGGCTGGCGCTACGAGGCCGGCGACGGCCACGCGCTGCTCTCGGGTACGGACATGGTCCACATCTCCGCAGCAGGGGGTATCGACCAGATCGTGGTGTTCGCCGGCTCCCTGGACTAGCCGGACGTGACCCCGCCGCCGCGCCCGCGCCAGGTGCCGACCACTCGCACCTGGGACGGCTGGTGGCGGCGGCTCTCGCCGACCGTGGCGGCGAGGGCTTGGATGGCGTCACAGGAGTTCCCGCAGTCGGCGGAGTCCGCGGGCGGTGCGCGCCTTGACGGTGCCCAGCGGGATGTCCAGCCGGTGGGCGATCTCCCGCTGGGTCAGCTGCCCGAAATGGGCGAGGACGAGTGCCTGCCGCTGCGGGGCGGGCAGGGCCGCGAGCGCGTCCCGGATGTCGCACGCCGCGTCCACCGCGGGGCCGGCGTCGGGCACTCTGGCGGCGTCCACCAGCGGCGTCGCCCTGCGGGAGTGACGCGCCTCGGCGCGCAGCAGGTCGATGGCGCGCCTGCGTGCGATCGCCAGGAGCCACGGTTCCAGGCCGCGGGCCGGGTCGAAGCGGCGGCGCGACCGCCAGACGTCCAGGAAGACGACCTGGACGACGTCGTCCACTGCATGGCGGGGCACCAGCCGCGACGCATGGTGACGGACGAGGGGAGCGAACGCCGTGTAGCACTCGGAAAGGGCCGTTTCGTCGCCCCGCGCGAGTCGCTCTCCCAGGTTCACGCGGACCGCCGTTCCCCGGACAACCGCGTCAAAACTTGTTCATAGTCAAGGGGAGAGGAGCATGCCACCGCAAAAGGGCAAAGGAAACGCCGAGGCCGGTGTCAGTCGGAGATCAGGACCGTCCGAGCACGGACGTCAGCTCGGCAACCGCTTCGCCGAGGCTGTCCACCGGCGCGGCGGAGGCGGGGAGCCGGTCGCGCACCCAGCCCGGTCCGCCGACGACCAGGCGGCGCGGCGGGCGGCACGCGGGAAGCCCGTCCAGCCAGGCAGGATCTCCGGTCCCGGCGGTCTGCGACCAGACGAAGACGGCGCTCGGCCCTGTCCGCCGGATGGCGGAGGCCAGGGCCCGTGCCGGTACCCGCGCCCCCAAGAGGCTCGCCGCGACATCCGCCTCGGCGAGCGCGGCGGCCAGCGCGTACACCGGCAGGCTGTGCTGCTCCTCCGGCGCGCAGGCGAGCAGGACGGGACGGGCGTTGCGCGGACGGCCCGGGAGCGGCACCGCGGCCAGGCAGCCGGCCAGGACCGTGGACAGCAGGTGCTCGACGTCCACGCAGCCGCCGGTGGCCGCGTGCTTGCGGCCGATGCCGTCCAGGACCGGGACGAAGAGCCCGTTCCAGGCCCGGACGACGCCGTCCCGGCCGAGGGCGGTCCGCGCCGCGCGGGCCATCGCGGGAGCGTCCAGCGCCATCGCCGCCCGGGCCAGCCCCCTGACCTCGGCGCCGTCCGATCCGGCGGTCGTCCCGCCGACGGGCACCCGGTTGCCGCCCGCGCCGTGCCCGCGCGGTGAGGACGGTCCGCCGGACGGCCCGTCCAGCGCGACCCGGGCCGCCTCCCCCGGCGGGGCCCCGGCGAGGATCAGCCGCTGCATGGCCTCCAGCCGGGCGACGTCGGCGGGGGTGTAGCGGCGGTGAGTGCCCGTGCTGCGGCGGGTGGGGCCGATGCCGTACCGGCGGTCCCAGGTGCGCAGGGTGGAGGGCGCCACGCCCAGGCGCTGCGCCACCGCGCCCACGCTCAGCCCGGCGTCCTGGTCCGGCGGCCCGCCCATGCGCCTCCTGTCAGCCGCTGCCCGCAAAGCGTACGGTCCATCGGGACTTCGCCGGAACCGCACGGCCCGGTTGCACCGGCCCGCGGCCCAGCGGCGTACGGCCCCGGCCGGGCAACCGATCAGGACGCCGCTCCGAAGACCAGGTGATGAGCACCTCGATCACGCTGTTCACCCGGGACCTGCGGGTGCGCGACAACCCCGCCCTGGCGGCGGCGCGCGAGACGGAACGGGCCGCGCCCGTCTTCGTCCTCGACGACGCGATCCTGGCGGGGCCGTCCGCCGCGCCCGGTTCCTCCTCGAAAGCCTCGCCGTCCCGCGCGAGTCCCTGCACGGGCTGGGCGGCGACCTGGTGATCCGCCGCGGCGCCCCGATCGCGGAGGTCGCCCGGCCGGCCGCGGAGACCGGGCCAAGCCGTGTGTTCCTGGCCGACGACGGATCCGCATACGCGACGCGGCGCCGACCACTACCGGGTGTTCACCCCGTACCGGCGGGCCTGGGACGCGGCCCGACGGCGCCCGGTCCTCACCCCGCCCAAGGCGATCCGCCTGCCCGCCGGGACGAGGCCCGGCCCGCTGCCGCGGCTCGCCGAGCTGACCTCCGGCGCGTCCTCCCCCGGCCTCGCGGCGGGCGGCGAGCGGGCGGGCCGCGAGCGCATGACGACCTGGCCGCGCGAGGCCACCGCCGACTACGAAGGAGCCCAGGACGACCTGGCCGCCGACCGCACATCACGGCTCAGCACGTACCTGAAGTTCGGCTGCGTCCCGCCGCTGGAACTGGCGATGGCCGTCCCGGCGGGGTTCCGGCACCAACTCACCCGGCGCGACTTCCACCACCAGGTCGCCGCCGCCTTCCCCGCGCTCCTGGGCCGCAGGGAGGACGGTGGAACCGGGACGTGGACGCTCTCGCCGCCTGGCGCGACGGCATGACCGGCGTCCCGATCGTCGACGCGCGGCCCGTCCATCGCCCCTGGACCCTGCCCGCCGACCGGCGACAGGCCCTCGGCTACCCACCGCCCATCGTCGAGCCCAGTGCCCGCTCGCACATGTGAGCCGCGGATACGCCACAACGACCCAGGAGGAAAGATCAACACATCACACCGGGGCGCCCGCCCGACCTCCACCGGACGACGCGATGCGTGATCGACTGTGCCAGGTGACGGGGGCCAGCGGCAGGTTGGTGCCCGAGCTGCTGGACGCCGGGTACGGGGTCCGCTGCATGGCCGGACAGAAGGCGACCGATCAGCCGGTTCGTCCGGAAGAACTCCGCAGAACCTGAACGGACGAGCCGGCTTCTTGCGCTACCGCACTAAGGCCGCGGCGACACCGAACTGTGATATCCGCCCAGACATGGAGGCCTCATCAGCGGGGACAAGGCGCGCGAAGGAGGAACGACATGCCCTGGTTGATGATCCTCGTTCTGCTGCTGGCGCTGGTCCTGATCGGCGCCGGGTTCGCGCTGAAGCTTCTCTGGATCCTCGCGGTCATCGTCCTGATCCTGTGGCTGCTCGGATTCGTGGCACGCGGCACGGGCGCCTCGGGACGACGCGGCCGCTGGTACCGCTGGTAGAACAACCCTGCCCCGTCAACACGACTCGGCGGCCGGAACGACCGCTGCAATCCGGCCGTCCGAGTCCAACACCATCAGGTCGGACGTTGCCCTGCATATGCCTCGCGGAGGACGGCCAGGTCAGCCTCGACGGACAAATCAAGGCTCGCAGCCATCCTGGCCGTCCACTTCCCGTCAGTCGAAATCCAGGCCGGCTTCCCCGGCGGCTTCGCGAGCCGGGCCATTCAGCCGCGCGGCCATGACCAGTCGCCACTCACCCACGCGCCCGTCCGGTGGAGCATGTGACCAAACCGGTCAGGAATCGAGAAGCGCATTCTCAGAGCCGCGCTTAGCCTCACCGTCATGGCTCCATCGAATCCGCCACCCAGGTCGAGCCGGGTAGCGCGACACAACCACTGCCACCTGCGGCTTGGCGCCGGGCCGGGCATCACAGCGGATAACCCGGCTGTTCACGGACGTCGATGAAAGGTGTTCTCCCATGTGTCACCCGTCGTGGGGGCCTGCACTCGCCGCGGCGCAGCACCAGAGCGACCTCGCGCGACTGCGCCGTGTTCGGGACCGGATCGACCGGGAATACGCACAGCCGCTGGATGTCGAGGCACTCGCGCGCGGAATGCACATGACGGCCGGGCACCTCAGCCGCCAGTTCCTGCTTGCCTATGGCGTGTCGCCATACGACTATCTGATGGCACGGCGCATCGAACGTGCGACGGCACTCCTGCATCGGGACGGCCTCAGCGTCACGGACGTCTGTTTCGCGGTCGGCTGCTCGTCGCTGCGCATCTTCATCACGCGCTTCACCGTGCTGGTCGGTATGCCGCCCAGCGCCTACCAGCGCCGGGCGACCGGCACTGCGGCGCGGACGGCGAAGCAGGCGGCCACGCCGATCAGGAGCCGAGAAGCGCGAGTCGCGAAGCCGCAACTAGCCTGGTCACCATGGATATCACCATTCACACGAGCGTCCTTCCGCACGACGACCCGGACGCCTCCCTGACCTTCTACCGCGACGTCCTCGGCTTCGAGGTCCGCAGCGACGTCGGAAGCGGAAAGATGCGTTGGATCACCGTCGGTCCCGCGGGCCAGCCCGGCACGTCCATCCTTCTGGCGCCGCCGGCCGCCGACCCTGGGATCACCGATGAGGAACGCCGCACCATCGCCGAGATGATGGCCAAGGGCACCTACGGCTGGATCCTCTTGGCCACCGCCCACCTGGACAGCACGTTCGAAAAGGTGCAGGCCGGCGGAGCCGAGGTCGTCCAGGAGCCGACCGAGCAGCCGTACGGCGTCCGCGACTGCGCCCTCCGCGACCCCGCGGGCAACATGGTCCGCATCCAGGAGATGCGCTGAGCCGTCCGGTAATCGCAGACCCGACTCACCGCTGACGGCCAGTGGCCGCGTAGCCGCATGCGCCGATGGTTCGTCACGAAATGGTTGGCAGGAGCAGATGATGAAATTCCGAACCCGCGTCGAGCCACCGGAGCCGATGAGGGGCTTGGAGGTTCCTCCGGAGGTCGTGGAGGCGCTCGGTGCAGGCAAGCGGCCGGCGGTGACCATCACGATCAACGGGCATTCGTGGAAGAGCAGGGTCGCCATCATGCGTGGCCGCTTCCTGCTCGGCCTCAGCAAGGCCAACCGACAAGCCGCCGGTGTCGTGACCGGCGACGAGGTCGAGGTCGAGCTGGAACGTGACACCGAGCCCCGGGTCGTGGTCGAGCCCGCGGACTTCGCCCGCGCCCTGGACGCCGATCCGATCGCTCGCGCCGCCTACGACCGCCTGTCCCACAGCCGCAAGCGGGAGCACGTGCTCGCCATCGACAGCGCCAAGAAGCCCGAGACGCGCAGCCGGCGGATCGAGAAGGCTCTGGCAGCGCTACGGGGCCAGGAGTAAGCAGCGCCCCACCACAAAACCTGAACAACGAGGTCGTCCCCTGGCGAGTCATAGATTGCATGACCCGCAATGAAGCGGAGAGCCACGCCCTTTCGGACGACCATGCCGGGGATCGCAGGACGGCCCAGGATCGACAGCATCAGCCCGCAGTCGACCCGCGCGGTGACGGCTGGGCTCTACACCGGACGCGCGCGCCGTCGACGCCACAAAAGCAGCGCCCGCCCTTAATTTTGCGCTCATGAACCCTCCGGAGACGGCACACGCGATAGGACGGCCTGGGCCCGCATAGAGGCTCATACGCGCGGGACATAGACCTCGACGGTCCCGTTCACCTGAAGTACGGCCAGGCCCGGCAGCGCGGGGATCGGGGCCTTGAGCCGGTGGAACAGAACGGCGCCGTCCATGACTGGGTGCCAAGTGCCGAGGTCGGGGGTCAGATCGCCGCCACCGCCCCGGTGCGGGTGCTGACCCTCAGTACCGCGAAGGGACGGAGCCTGGCCACCCCGTCCCGGATCGTCCAGCGGCAGTGGGCAGGGAATCATGCCGCCGGGAGGACGGGCTGTCGGGCCAGGCGGGTGGATTGGTCGTGGACCGACGGGCTACGGCCTCCGACCAGCCCTATCTCGCGGTCACGTCATCGCGGCCACGGTGCGGTGGCCCGGCGCGCGGGCGCCCCGGGTGCACGCGGGATAGAAGGTCGACAGTTGGGCCAGGGCGCGGCTGAGGGCTTGGACGTTGGTGGGGGTCCGGGCGATGGCGACGATCGCGTTGCCGGCCGTGTGGATGGCCTCTTCGTTGGTGACGTCGGTGAGCCAGTCATAGCAGCGGGTGAGCTTCGGCTGGTTCAGAGCGCGGAGAACGATCATGATGGCCGGTTCGTTGCGGAGGATGACCCGATATGCCTCGCTGGACACCCAAATGGCGGACTCGATGTGGGTGGGGACGGCCGGGTTGTTGACCGGGTCGCGCCCCCAGTCGAGGGCGGCCTGCTCGGCCTTGCTCCACGCCACGTTGTGCACGGCCTTGACCGCCAGCCGACCGCCCTTGAGATCGATGAGGTAGCGGGCCCACAAGCGGGCACTGGGGTTGCCATAGTCGTCGTCGCTCATGCCCGAGGCCAGCGCCACTCCACGCAGGAGCCCCTCTAGGCCCCCGGCGTTGGTGTAGGAGGCCCAGGTGCCGGGGGAGCCCATGTCGTTGTCGATGAATATCCGGATAACGGCCTGGATGACGTTCCAGCGCGCGAAGCCCTTCTCGAAGGATTGGGCGCGGCCGTCTTGCAGGGCGCGGACCAGCCTCAGCCGGTCGGGCATGGGCATGGACGCCAGCTCGGCGAACCGGCAGGTCAGCAGTCTCGCGCAAGCTTCGGGCGACACCGCCCGGCGAGGGCTCGCAGGCCCGGAGGACGCCTGTCCGGTACCAGGGGGCACTGCGAGAAGTCCGAGCATGAGGGCTGTGAGGCAGAGGAGCCGTCGGAGTGTGAGAAGCACGCACCCTTACTAGCACCATTGGACACTGTCTGTCATCAATCAATTACCCTTGGCCATTCACCAAGGTCCGGCGGCGGCCGTGCCGGCCCGCAGCGCGACGCTAACCTCCGGCGGGATCCTGCTGTTCTCTGGTCCGGACGTCGCCGGAAGAGGGGCGTCCGACCAGGTACCCGCGCCGCCGGTGACGCCGCGCTGGGGTCCGCAGCCGGAATGCCATCATCGCCAGGACCAGAATCACCGTGAGGAGGTAGCTCACCTCTCTGGGGGGCACAAAGCCCCAGCTTCTGATCGCATCGAGCTGGAAGTAGACGAGCGCCAGAGCCGCCAGTGCCGCCCACAGGACATAAGCGGATCTGCCCTCGGCTCGCATGAGGCCGCCCGCCGTGAGCAGCCAGAGCGCGCTCGGCAGGGTGACCAATGCCCAGGAGAGATGGTGGCGGGACGGATCGAACATGACGGAATGCCAGGTGTCGTCGAAATGGACCAGCGGAAGCGAGGCGAGGGCGGCGACCCCGGCCAGTGCGGCCACCGGGCTCAGGTACGGCGAACGCGCGCGGCTTCTCACATGCACACCGATCACCGCGAGCATGCCGACGGCCGCCACCACCACGTACAACGTGCCGAAGAACCCATCGATGACCGTCGGGTCGTGCAGCTCGGCGAGACTGAAGCCGACCTCCTCACCGAGGAGTGCCGACGCGGTCACCGCGCCGAGCATCGCGGCCGTGGGCGCCAGACGCAGTACGCCGTCCCATCTGCTCTCTCGTCCCGCCGCCTGGATCTGAGGGCCGTCGCCCGGTCGCGTTCCGAGGTCCCAACTCTGGCTCAGCGCACTGTCGGCCGGTCGCGCCGTCGGCGAAGCGGGCCGTGGCGGCGCGGGCTGGTCGGCGGCGGCCGCAGGCGTTCCCCCGGCGATGCCGGCGAGCGCGGTGGTGGCGGCCGGTCCCTTCATGCGGACGCGGGGGTCCTTGGTCAGCAGCGCCTCGATGACCGGACGCAGCACGCCGGCGCGCCGCATCGGGTCGGGAGCATGGTTGAGGATCGCCCCGTAGACGGCCACGGGGTCGAGACGCGCGAAGGGCGGACGACCCTCCACGAGCGTGTAAAGGGTGGCGCCCAGAGCCCACAGGTCGGCGGCCTCGGTGGCGCGCTCGCCGTTGATGCGCTCCGGCGCGATGTAGGCGGGTGATCCGACCAGGCCGCCGGTCCGGGTAAGCGTGCTGTCGCCCTGGATGACCGCGATGCCGAAGTCGGTGAGGACGATGCGGCCATCGTCGGTCCGCAGCACGTTGGCGGGTTTGACATCGCGGTGCAGGACGCCGTCGGAGTGCGCGGCGACCAGCGCCGACACGATCTGCAACCCGATACGGGCGGCCTGCTCGTCGGCGAGCGGCCCCTCGACGTCGACGATCTCCTGGAGCGACCTCGCCCGCAGGAACTCCATGATCACCCACGGCTGCCCGTCCTGCTCCACCACGTCATGGACGGTGATGACGGCGGGATGCGAGAGCCGGGCCGCCGACCGGGCCTCTCGCATCGCCCGTTCCCGCAGCTCGTCCTCGGTCGACGCGCTGAGTCCGGGCGGCGCGACGATCTCCTTGACCGCGACGTCCCGTCCGAGGATCTCGTCCCTGGCCCGCCAGACCCGGCCCATGCCGCCCTGGCCGACGAGCCTCTCCAGCCGATACCGCTCACGGATCAGCCGTCCTTCGCTCATGTGGCCAGCTTGCTTCAACCCACTAGGGCAGACCAATCATTTGCCACAAGCGGCCTCCTGCCACGTCCGTCCAGACGGCCCGCATACAGGCCCTGGCAGGCACGAATCGGTGGGGTAGCCGACCGGAGCGACGCCGGACGCGATCGGTCGGGCCAGGGAGTTTGTTTCTCATGCTGAGTAGCTGCCAGATCCGCATGGCCTTGCCGTGGGGACGAGGTCGGCTATGCGGTCGCGGTTTCGGGGTGGCGGGGTGTCGACTTTGGTCGCTGCGATATCGACCGAAGCACGATGGGGGTTGGGG
>NZ_SMKU01000155.1 GCF_004349215.1 Actinomadura rubrisoli
GAACGCTCCCGTGCAGGACGCACCCCCCGCGCCCACACCACCCCAGACCGCGCCACCGCAGGCCGCGCCCACACAAACCGCGCCACCACAGGACGCCCCCACACGGGCCACACCAGCGCAGGACACTCCCGCACAGAGCGCGACTCCCTCGTCCGCGCCATCCCACGCCGCGCCAGCGCAGGACGCTCCCACACGCAGCGCGACTCCCCCACCCGCGCCGCCGCACACCGCGCGGCCGGAAGAGGCCCCGGCGCAGGACGCGACCCCCGCGTCCACACCACAAGCCGCGCCCGGGCACACCCCGCCTGCGCGCACCGCGCCGCCGCAGGACGCCGCCGCACAGGGCGCGGCTCCCCCATCCACGCCACCACAAACCGCGCCAACCCACGCCACGCCTACACAAACCACACCAGCGCGGGACGCTTCCGCATGGAGCGCGACTTCCCCGCCCGCACAGCCGCACACCGCGCGGCCGGAAGAGGCTCCGGCGCAGGGTGCGACCCCCACGTCCACGCCACCACAGACCGCGCCGCAACAGGACGCTCCCGCACAGGGCGCGGCTCCCCCACCCTCGCCACCACAGGCCGCGCCATCCCAAGCCGCACCTACACAAACCACACCAGTACAGGACGCTCCCACACGCAGCGCGGCTCCCCCACCCGCGCCGCCGCAGGCCGCTCCATCCCAAGCCGCGCCAGCGCAGGACGCTTCCGCATGGAGCGCGGCTCCCCCGCCCGCGCAGCCGCACACCGGGCGGTCGGAGGGGACTTCCGTGCAGGGCGCGGCTTCCTCGTCTGCGCCATCAGAGGCCGTATCGCCGCAGGGTGAGCCCGTGCAGGGTGCGGCTTTCTCGCCTGCGTCGCCGTCTCAGTCTGGGGTTGGGGAGAGGCGGCAGTGGGAGGTCTCGGTGCCTCCGGCTGGGCCTCAGCAGGGGGAGGCGGGGTATCCGGCGGCTCGGTCGTCGGGGCAGTGGACGGTGCCTTGGGAGGGTGCGGCCCCGGCGGCCCCGGCCGCGCCGGGGGCTGAGCAGGTTCCGACCGAGCAGGCTCCATCGGACGTGGCGCAGCGGTCTCGGCGGGGACGGCGCGTGCTGGTCATTGTGATGGCGGCGCTGGTGCTGGTGGCGGGTGTGGTGACCGGGCAGTTCGTCAGGCCCGCCCCGGAGCCTAAGATCGACTTGACGCTTTCGGCGACCAGCCACACGTTCCCGGGGACGGCTCCGAAGCTGCCTTGGCCCGCGCAGGGTCAGTCGGCCGTATACGTGGACGGGCTCGGGACGATGGGGACGTCCGGAGGGGCGGCGCCGACGCCCACTGCGAGTGTGGCGAAGGTGATGACCGCGTACGTGTATCTGCGCGACCATCCGCTGCGGACGGGTGAGGCGGGGCCGGTCTTGACGGTGTCGCCGCAGGCGGCCGCGCAGATTCCGATGCGCAGGAAGCGCGGGGAGTCGATGCTCGGCGTGACCGCGAACCAGCGGCTCACCCAGCGCAAGGCCCTTGAGGCCCTCATGATCATCTCCGCGAACGACGTGGCGCACGAGCTGGCGCGGTGGGACGTGGGGAACGAGCAGGCGTTCGTGGCGAAGATGAACGAGGCGGCGCGCGCGCTCGGGATGACGAACACGACGTACACCGATCCGAGCGGATATGACTCGCGCACGGTGAGCACGGCCGCCGATCAGGTGAAGCTGCTGCGGGCGGCGATGCGGGTCCCGGCGTTCGGCGAGATCGTCAACAATCGGGCGTACGTCCCGGACGACGGCGGGGCGGAGCGGCCGGGCGGGAACATCCTGCTGGGACAGTACGGGGTGGTCGGCGGCAAGACCGGCTACACCGACGCGGCGGGCGGGAACTTCGTGTTCGCGGCGCGCAAGCGGGTTTCGGGGGTACAGACGCTGATCGTGGGCGCGGTGATGGGGCAGCGGTCCACGAGCGCGATGGCCGCGGTGTCGGCGGGGCAGCAGCTCGTGGCCTCCGCCGAGTCGGCCCTGACGGCGGTCACGCTGGCGCCGCCGTCCGCCAAGGTGGCGCGGGTCGACGACGGGCTCGGCGGCGGGGCGCCGCTGCGCGTCTCGTCCGGTTTGACCGTGGTGGGCTGGCCGGGGCTGACGGTGCCGATCGGGATCGAGGGCGACCCGCCGCGCGAGGGCGAGAGCGGCGAGAAGGTCGGCACGGTCACGGCGGGCGCGGCGAGGTCGCCGTTGAAGCTCGACCGGTCGCTGGACAAGCCGTCCCTGCTGAAGCGCCTGATCCGGTTCGGTTAGGCCCCGGAGAACACAGCCGACAGGAAGCGGGTCAGGAGGGCCTCGCGGGTGGCGGGCGGGAGTGCGTCCAGGACGGTGTTGACCACGGCCAGCCCGGTCTGGCCGCCGTTCAGGTCCACGCCGGCGGCGGCCAGGAGGCCGGCGAATCCGGCGTCGTCGAGACTGTCGAGATCGAGGGCGGCGAGCGCGGTGACGAGGTCGGACGGGACGTCGGGTGGTCCGGCGGCGCGGGCGGCCTTGGCGGCGCCGGTGAGCGCGGTGAGGAGCGCGGCGACGTCGCTGACGCCGGTCAGGGTGAAGTGCAGGTTCGCCGGAATGCCCTGGTAGGAGAGCTGCGGCTGGAAGAACCAGCCCCGGGAGCGGGCCTCGTCGGCGAGGACGAAGACGTCCAGCGCGGCGTCGTCCGACGTCACGGCGACGAGCGGGACGGCGGGCTCGCCGAGGACGCGCAGGCCGGGGACCTCGCGGACGCCTTCGATGAGCCGGTCCGCGGCGGCCATGGCGGTGGCGGCGAGGTCCCGGTAGCCGTCCGCGCCGATCATGTTGAGGGTCGCCCAGGCCGCGCCGAGCGGGCCCGCGCTCTTGCTGCTCTGCACGGCGGCGTTGATGACGGTATAGCCGGGCCATTCGGCGGACGCGAAGTAGGCGTGGCGCCGGAGCGTCCCGTCCGAGAACAGGACGACGGAGGCGCCCTTGGGCGCGTAGCCGTACTTGTGCAGGTCGCAGGAGAGCGAGGTCACGCCGGGGACGGAGAGGTCGAACGGCGGGACGGGGCGCCCCTCGTCCCGCAGCCAGGGCAGGACCCAGCCGCCGACGCAGGCGTCCACATGGCAGAGGACGTTCGCGGCGGCGGCGATCCCCGCGATCTCCTCGATCGGGTCCATGACGCCGTGCGGGTAGGACGGCGCGGACGCGACGACCAGCACGGTCTGAGGGGTGAGCGCCGCGGCGGTCGCGGCGGGGGCGGCCCGGAAGGCGGCGTCGACCGGGACGGCCACCACGTCCATCCCCAGGTAGTGGGCGGCCTTGCGGAACGCGGGGTGCGCGGTCGCGGGCAGGACGATCTGCGGCCGTCCCTCGACCGGACGGGCGTCCCGCGCCGCCTTCACCGCCAGCATGATCGACTCGGTGCCGCCGCTGGTGAAGATGCCGGAGGTGCTCGGGCCGCCGCCGAGCCGCGCGGCGACGGCGCCGACGACCTGCCGTTCCAAGGCGACGATGCTGGGGAACGCGGTCGGGTCAAGGCAGTTGACCTCCAGCATCTCCAGGTAGGCGGCCGCGGCAAGATCGTGGACGGCGTCGCGTCCGGTGTCGTAGACGTAGGCGGTGACCTTGCCGCCGCGTACGGGCAGGTCGGCGTCCCGGAGCCGGGCCAGCTCGGCCAGCAGTTCGTCGGCAGGGCGCCCGCTCTTCGGTAGCTCGCCAAGCTGCGGGAGGTCGTCGGTCTTCGGAAGGTCGCCGGTTCTCGGGGGGTTGTCAGGCGGCATGGGTTCGCGGCTCCTTGGCTGGGTGGTGGGCGGCGGCCAGTCGGCGGTAGGCCAGCAGCAGCGGGACGCTCAGCAGGAGCAGCAAGGCCGGGACGAGCGTGAAACCGGCGGTGAGCCCGGTCAGGGCGGAGCCCGGCTGGTGCACGGGCGCGTCGAACACGTCCTTGGACGACCCGCCGCCGGACGACGAGCGGAACGACACCAGCGCGAGGATCAGCGCGAACACGCCGGGGCCGACGGCGAGGGCGCCGGTCTCGGCGGCGGTCCAGAGGCCGGTGAAGGCGCCGGACTGGGCGTGTCCGGTCCGTCCGGCGTCGGCGTGGACGGTCTCGGGCAGCAGCGACAGCGGGAGGAGCTGGACGGCCGCGTAGCAGACGCCGACCAGCGCGGTCAGCCCCAGGACGGCGCCCGTGGAGCCGGACGTGATCGCCGGGTACAGCGCGGCGGCCGTCGCGGCGAACAGGACGAGCGCGACCAGGTAGCAGGGGACGTGCCCGTAGCGGCGTGACAGCCGGCGCCACACCGGGACCGCGACCGCGCTCGGCCCGACCATGCACACGAACATCGCGGAGGTGAGCCCGTAGTCGTCCAGCCGGTAGGTCGCGACGTACGGTGCGCCCGCGAGCATGACCGCGACGGCCAGGGTGTGCGCGACGTAGGCGCCGAGCAGCGCGAAGAAGGGGCGGTTGCCGCGCGCCGTCCGCAGCGCCGCGCCCAGCCGCAGCGACCGGTCCCCTGGACGGGACGGGATCCAGCGGGTGGCCAGCGCGCTCGTGATCATGGCGGCGCCCATGGCGAGGCCGATGACCGCGCCCATCAGCGCGTATCCGGCGCGTCCGCCGCCGGCGGAGTCGGACAGCGCGGGCGCGAGGCCGCCCGCGACCAGGATCCCGGCGGTCAGGCAGACCACGCGCCAGGCCATGGCCCGGCGCCGCTCGGCGGGCAGCGCGGAGATCTCGGCGGGCAGCGCGACGTAGGGGACCTGGAAGCACGCGAACGCGCTGGCGGCCAGCAGGAACGCGAGCCCGGCCCAGCAGGCCGCGAACCCCGGCGAGTCGACGGGGACGGCGAACATGGCGGCGAACAGCACCGGCAGGGTCACGGCCCCGGCGAGAAGGAGCCGGGTGCGGCGGCCCGTCCGGACGGCCTCGCGGTCGCTGGCGGCGCCGACGATCGGGTTGAGCAGGACGTCCCACGCCTTCGGGACGACCAGGACGGCCCCGGCGACGGCGGCGCTCACCCCCAGCACGTCGGTCAGGTAGTACAGGAGCAGCAGCCCGGGGACGGCCGAGAACACGCCCGTGCCGACCGACCCGATCCCGTAGCCGAGCAGCCGCCGCTTCGGCAGCGTCTCCGTCATCCCGCGTCCGGCGAAGGGCCGCCGGGCCGGTCGGGTTCCGGGGGCAGGCGCAGGGCCGCGGCGACGAGGCGATGCAGGTGGGCGCGGAATCGGGCCAGTTCCCTGGGGTCGTCCATGCCGCGGCGGCGTCCGTTCTCGTCCAGGACGCCGCCGCGTCCGAAGCCGTGGGTGCACCAGATGACGCTCCACACCACGTACTCGACGTCCACGTCGTCGTCCACGACCTGCCGGACGGCGTCGGTGACCAGCTCCATGAGCGGCTTGACGTAGAGGTTCTCCAGATGGGCGACGTCGGCGGCGTCCGAGAGCCAGCGGTGCATCCACAGCGCGGGGATCTCCGGGTTCTCCGCGCAGAAGTCGATGTAGCGGTCGAGGAGCCGGAGCAGGGCCGAGGCGTCCAGCGTGACGGCCTCTTCGAGGGACGACCCCTCGGATCCGCCGCCGAAGGCCTCGGCGAGCGCCGCTTCGAGCGCGGCCCGTTCCTTCTGGTGGGCGCGTTCCATGACGGCCAGGTAGAGGTCGCGTTTGCCGCCGACGTGGTAGGCGACCGTGGCGATGTTGAGTCCGGCGGCTTCGGCGATCAGGCGGGTGGAGGTGCCGTCATAGCCGAGCGCGGCGAACAGCCGGGTCGCGACGTCGAGGATCCTTCCTCGACCGGAGTCGCTCGTCATCCTGCCTACGGTAGGCGCCCGTCCGCCACCCGGTCAATCGCTTGATGGAGTCCCTACGTTCGCCGGGCGCTCGGTCCGGCGAACACCGCGGCGGCGCCGAGTCCGAGGTAAATGATGCCGGTCGCGTACCGCTGCCGCCGCTGGAACACCGGGCGCGCGCGCAGCCACGCGCCGATCGAACCCGCCGCGAGGGCGTAAACCATGTCGCAGACCACCCCGATCAGTGTCAGGACGAGGCCCATCACCGCGATCTGCAGCGGGACGGCTCCGGCGGCCTGGTCCACGAACTGCGGCAGGAAGGCCAGGAAGAACAGCACGACCTTCGGGTTCAGGACGTTCACCAGCACGCCGTCGAGGTACACGCGGTGCAGCGGCTGCGGCCTCAGCCGCGTCTCCTCCTCGTCACCGCCGCGAGCGCGCAGCGTCCGATACGCCAGATACACCAGGTAGGCGGCGCCTGCGTAGCGCAGGATGCCGAAGGCCGTGGCGGACGCGGCGACGACGGCGGACAGCCCGGCCGACGCGGTGGCAACATGCACGAGCGTGCCGGTCTCGACGCCGAGCGCGGACGCGATCCCGGCCCGCCGCCCCTCGGCCACACTGCGGGTGGTGATGTACAGGTGGTTGGGACCGGGAATGGCGACGAGCGTCATCGCCGCCAGCAGGAACAGCAGTGGATTCGTCACCGAGCCGACGCTACGAGCCCGATGGACTCACCGGCAGAGCCAATGGCCACCACGAATCATGGACCAATCCCCCGAGGTTCCCAGCTCAGGCGCGGGCGGCGGAGAGGGCGCCGGCCAGGACGAGGCGGCCGGACGTGCGGACCATGGCGGCGACCTCCTCGACCGGTCGGCGGAGCGAGGCGAGGCTGACCAGCGCGGCCAGCAGGATGTGGCCGAGGACGATCTCGACGTCGTCGCGCTCGGGCACCGGGTCGCCGATCGCCGCCGACAGCCGGTCCCGCACGAACAGGAACAGCACGGTGCGGGCGTCGTCCACGCTGGAATCGTCCGAGGTCACGGCCTGGATGATGGCCGAGGTGAGGGTGAGCTCCTCCGCCGCGACGAACACGATGCGCTCCAGCAGCGCGGTGAGCCGCTCGACCGGGGTGTCGCCGACGGCGAGCGCGTCGATGTCGTGCGTGACGCGGTGCGCCCAGGTCGCGGCGACCTCGGTGAGCAGATGGTCCTTGGTGGCGAAGTAGCGGTAGACGGTCGCGCGGGCGACCCCCGCGCGGTCGGCCACGTCGTGCATGGTGACGGCCGGGTAGCCGCCTTCGAGCGCGAGATCCCGCGCCGAGTCGATCAGCCGTTCCCGCCGGGCCTGCTGGTCCTTGCTCAGCGTCCGCGTGACGGTGAACCGCGCTTCTTCGCTCAATGCGCCTCCTCGCTGTGGCCGCCTCCATTCTTCCGCACCTTCGGCCCTTCGCGCCGCCACACCGGATCATCCGCCCCCACCGGGCGCACGGCGCGAACCACTACGCCAGGGAGATTCGGGCGAACGGCCGCAGAATGCATTATTCGCGGAGCACATTTTTCCGCAGAGCGCATTTTCCGCGGCGCATGTTTCCGCAGAGCGCCTCCCACGGAACCGTCCGCAACGCCTTCGCGCGGGCATCGCCTGGGCGCACCCTGACGCAGGCGGATGCCCGCGGACGTCCGCCGTAGGCGGCCGGGGCTCGCCCGGCCTGTTCGATCCTTCCAGCGTGAGGTCGCGCCGGAAGGACCGGACAGGCCCGGGCGGGCGGGTCAGGCGACGTCGAGCTCGCGGCGTCGTTCGGCCCATTGGAGGGAGTGCCGGATCGCGTCCTCGATGGTGTACTCGGGCTTCCAGCGGAGCAGCTCCCACGCCTTCGCCGGGTTCACGAACGCGCCGACCACGTCGCCGGGACGGGCGGGCGCCTCCTCCACCTGGAAGCCGTCCCCGACGACCTCCCGGAAGGCGTCGACGAGCTCGCGGACGGTGGTGCCGTCGCCCGTCCCGAGGTTCACGACCTCGTAGCCGGACGAACGGTCCGCCGGGCGCACCGGCGGGACGACCGAGTCGAACCGGGCGGCGGCCTCGGAGAACGCCCGCGCGATGTCCCACACGTGGATGTAGTCGCGGATCGCGGTGCCGTCCCGGGTTTCCCAGTCCACCCCGGTGATCTTGAACGGCACGCCCTGCCCGTACGACTCGATCATCTTGCCGAGCGCGTGCGTGGGCTTGCTGCTCTGCAGGCCCGTGCGCATGCGCGGGTCGGCGCCGATCGGGTTGAGGTAGCGCAGCGAGACGACGCGGAGCCCGTACGCCCGCGTGAAGTCCTCAAGCAGCAGCTCGGCCATCATCTTCGAGCGCGTGTACGGGTTCTGCGGCTCCAGCGCGGAGGTCTCGGAGACCGACAGGTCGGCCTCGGGCCGGTACATCCCCGCCGTGGAAGCGAAGATCATCCGGTCGCAGCCGTTGCGGACCAGGTGCCCGGCGAGATCGAGCGTCCGCGCCAGGTTGACCTGGTAGTACCGATGGGGGTCGGCCATCGAGTCGGGGACGACGATGAGCGCCGCGCAGTGCACGGTGACCGCGATGTCCGGATGGTCGCGGAAGATCTCGTCGAGCAGCGCGCCGTCCCCGATGTCCCCCTGGTAGAAGATCTTTCCCTTGGCGAATTCCTGCCGGCCGGTGATGAGGCTGTCGAGCACCACGGGCGTCACCCCGCGCTCCGCGAAGGCGGAGGCGATCGTGCTGCCGATGAACCCGGCTCCCCCTGTGATCAGGACTTTCATACGGCATCCCCTGAAGCCAGTGCGTCCCGTGTTGGATCGTCACGCACAGGATCAACAGCGCGTGGCCGACGGTCAACGCCCCGTTCTCCACCTGACCGGGTCCGGACGGCCGTGAACCCCGGCCCGGCGCGAGGCGTCCGCGCACGGCTTTTTTCGCCGTCACGCGCACCGGTCCCGGAGCGCGGCCCCCGAGATTCGGTGCCGGACGACCGGACCTCGACGGCAGGACCGAAACGAGCGCGACGTCCGAGACAGGCGCGGCGTTCGAAACGAACGCGATGTTCGGAACAAGTACTTCGGAACAAGTACAGCGTTTGCAGGATCCCCTCGGCCCCCGCACCGGTCATCGTCGGTGAATGCAGCCCATCCGCGTCCTCATCGTGGACGACCACGCGCTGTTCGCCGAGGCCCTGTCGGCCCGGCTCACGCGCGAGCCCGACCTGGTGATCCTGCCGATCGCCGCAGACGTGCGGCACGCCCTCGCGCTGACCGCCACCGAGCGCCCGCAGGTGCTCGTCCTCGACATGACGCTCGGCGCGGAGAGCGGCCTGGACGTCCTGGACCGCGTCCGGGAGTCGCACCCGGACATCCGGGTGGTGGTGCTGACCGCGATGAACGACCTCGACGCGATGGTGCAGGCCCTGCGGCGCGGCGCGATCGGCTGGCTCTCCAAGACCGAGGGCGCCGACCTGGTCGCCCGCGTGATCCGGTCGGCGGCCCGGCAGGGCGGCTGGGTCCCGCCCGAGGTGCTGGGCGAGGTGCTGCGCCGGCTCGTCCAGGAGACCCCGGAGCCGAACGGCGACGCCCAGGCACTCGCGGACCTGACGCCGCGCGAGCGCGAGGTCCTCCAGTGCATGGTCGACGGCCTGGGCCGCGCAGAGATCGCCGAGCGGCTCGGCCTCTCCGCGAACACCGTCCGAACCCACACCCAGAACCTGCTGGCAAAACTAGGCATGCACTCCGCCCTAGAAGCCATCACCCTCGCCATGCGAGCAGGCATGCGGCCGAGTTGATTGCAGCGCCCTTGGCGTGGGGCCTTGGCGGCCCTCCTTCGGCGGCCGCTGCGGCGATCGCTGCATCGCTCCGTCTCGCCCAGGGGCTCGCTGCGCGATCAGTTGCTCGCAAGCTCGCAACTGGCTTCGCACGCGATCGCAACGCTCAGGCTGTCGACACCTGAGGTAACTACCTCCCCCTGGTGCAAACGGCGTAGGGCTGGGCGTCTTTTGGGCGATTTCTGCGAGTAGCCGGGTTTCTACGCTCGGCGTGACGAACGCGGAGGGAAGATCGTGGAGATCGACGAAGTCGCCGCGCGGGTGTTTCGCAGCTACTGGGCGCTCCTGCTGGTCATGACCGTTCTCCCGCTGGTGCTGGTGGGGCTGGCGATGAGCGGGCAGGACCCGCCGGCGGTCGCGAAGTCGCGGTTGCAGGCCAGCAGCAAGGCCACCGACGCGGCGCCGGGGGACGCGGGCGTCAGCATCGTGGTCAGCCAGGTGAAGGCGTTCGCCACGAGCCGGAACCTGCTGGACGAGGTGCTGCGGCAGCAGCGGGTCCGCCGGTCGCCGGAGAAGGTCGCCAAGGCGATCGGGGTGACCGGGCTCGGGACGTCGACGGTGGTGGAGCTGTCGGTGAAGGACGCCGACGCCGCCGTGGCCACCAGGCTGACCGACGCCATCGGGACCGCGGTCGTCGCCGAGATCAACCAGTCGAACCAGGGCTCGATCACGAAGCAGATCGGCGACATCGACAAGCGGGTCCGGGAGCTGGAGCGCAGGCTCGGCCCGCTGTCGCGGCGGGCGGGGGCGCAGCCCAACCCCGACATCGGCGCCGCCAACGAGCGCGAACGGGTGCAGGCCGAGCTGACGGACCTGCGGTCGAACCGCTCCGACCTGCGGGCGCAGCTGTCGGCGGCCGGGACGGCGTCGATCGTGCAGCCGGCGGTGCTGGCCCCCGAGTCGAACCCGGTGGTCATGATGTCGGCGGTCGCGGGCCTGGTCGGCCTGATCGGCGGGATCCTGATCGCGGTGGTGACGGAGATGGTGCGTCCCACGATCCCCGGGCAGCGGCGGGTGGCCGAGCGGCTCGGCGTGCCGCTGCTCGGCTGGGCCGACCAGGGGCCGGCGGAGCTCGCCGACCTCGGGCGGCGGCTCAGGCTCTCCGCGAAGCGGGAGGGCGTCGGCCAGGTCACGCTGGTCGGGGCGCCGGGCCCGCTGCCTCCCGCGCTCGTGTCGTCGGTGGCGGCGGCGGTGTACGGGGACGGGACGAAGGTCGTCGCGACCCGTCCCGGCCGCAAGAAGCCGCCGGGCGGCGGCGAGCCCGCGAAGAACGGCAAGGGCAAGGGCGGTAAGGGCGGCGCGGGCGAGACGGGGGACGGGCCGCCCCTCAACAGCGGCGGGTCGGGCAGCAGGTCGGTGGTCCGCGCGGGCGCCGCGGTGATGACGAAGCAGTCCGGCGAGGCCGTCTCGCCGACCGACGTCACCCAGCCGGTGCCGTACCGGACGCTGTGCCACGTCCACGCGTTCGAGGACATCGACCCGGGGCTTGAGGAGTCGATCGGCGTGGTCGCGGTCGTCGGCCCGGTGACGCTCGTCTCGGGTCTGGAGTCGGTCCGCGACCTGGTCGCCGCGTCCGGCTGGCCGCTGCTCGGGGTCATCGCCGTATCCCGCAAGACCGTCACGTCCCGCAAGAGCAGGGGGTAGCCAGATGAGCTCAGCCGTTCCGTTCACCGTCCCGTCCTTCGCCGGAGAGGTCGCCGACGCGGTGGTCAAGGTGCTCGACTCGGGGTGGGTCACCACGGGGCCGCAGACCGCGGCGTTCGAGCAGGACTTCGCCGACTACCTGGGCGCGGCGCACGTCGTCGCGGTCGCCTCGTGCACGACCGCGCTGGAGCTGTGCCTGCGCGGGATGGGCCTGCCGCAGGGCTCGCCGGTGCTGACGCCGAGCCTGACGTTCTGCGGCGCGATCAACGCGATCCTGCACGCGGGGCACCGTCCCGTCCTGGTCGACATCGACGAGGACACGCTGGTGCCGGGCCCGGAGACGGTCGCGGTCGCGGCGGCGCGGCTGGTCTCCGCCGGCACCCCGGCCGCGGCGATGATCGTCCAGAACCAGGGCGGGTACCCGGTGGACCTGGCGGCGCTGACGGCGGCGGCGGGGCTGGACCGGACGCGGGTCATCGAGGACGCCGCGCACGGGCCGGGCGCCGGACGGGACGGGGCGCCCGTCGGCTCGTCCTCGTACGCGGCGTGCTTCTCCTTCTACGCCACCAAGAACATGCCGATCGGCGAGGGCGGCGCGGTCGCGACGACCGACCAGGAGCTGGCCGACCGGGTCAGGGCGATGCGGCTGCACGGGATGAGCAAGGACTCGTGGAAGCGGTACATGCCGGGCGGGAGCTGGCGGTACGACGTGAAGGACATCGGCCTCAAGGCCAACATGACCGACATCCAGGCGTCGATCGGGCGGGCGCAGCTCACCGCGCTGCCGGAGTGGCAGCGGGTGCGCGGCGAGCTGGTCGCCCGCTACGACGAGGCGCTGAGGGGGCTGCCCGGCCTGACGCTGCCGCAGCGGGACCTGGACGGCGTCCAGCACGCCTGGCACCTCTACCAGATCCGCGTCCCGGAGCGGGACGCGCTCATCGCAGAGCTGGAGGCGGCGGGCGTCGCGACGTCCGTGCACTTCATCCCCGCCAGCCACATGACGTACTACCGGGGCGTCCTCGGCGAGCAGGAGTGCGCGCGGGTGCCGGTGACCGACCGGGTCGCCGAGGAGCTGCTGTCCCTGCCGCTGTACCCGGGGCTGTCGCCCGACGGCCAGGACCGGGTCGTCACCGCACTCACCAAGGCGTTGCGGGCCCGGGACTGACCGTGCGCTGGTTCCTGTCGCGCCTCCCCCGCCGGGTCGCCGTCCCGGACACCGCCCCGACCCCCGCGAGCCCGCTGGCCCTGCTGATGGGCCGGGACGAGGTCGTGCTGTCCGGGCATCGCGGTCAGCGGATGGTGCGGGGCCGGCGGGTCCTGATCACCGGCGCCTGCGGGACGATCGGGTCCGCGCTGTGCCACCAGGTCGAGCGGCTCGAACCCGCCGCGCTGTGCCTGGTCGACAAGGACGGCGGCGGCCTGGCGCGGCTCGGGCGCGAGATGACCGGGTGGCTGGACGAGGACGCGGTCACGCTGGCCGAGGCCGACGTGCGGGACGGGCGGCGCGTGGACCAGGTCATCGGGGACGCCCGGCCGGAGCTGCTGTTCCACACCGCCGGGCAGAACAAGCTGGCGAAGGTGGAGCTGGACCCGTGCCGCGGGGTCGCCGACAACGTGCTCGGCACCCGGTACGTGGTGGACAGCGCGGTGCGGCACGACGTGCAGCGGCTCGTGTTCGTCTCGTCCGACAAGGCCGCGGAGCCGACGTCGGTTTTCGGCGCGACGATGCGGCTCGGCGAGCTGCTGCTGCAGACGGCGACGGGCGGCCCGACCTGCTTCGCGGCGGTCCGGGTCGGCAACGTCATCGGCGAGGCGGGGCCGCTGCTGGCCCTGCTGGCGCACCGCATCTCCTGCGGCGAGGCCGTCACCATCACCCATCCGGAGGTGGCGCGCCATTTCATGACGGTGGAGGAGGCGGCGGGGCTGCTGATCGAGGCGGCGGCGCTGGCCGAGGAGGCCGAGACGTTCGCGCTCGACATGGGCAGCCCCGTCCCGGTGATCGAGCTCGTCCACCGGTACGCCGAGCAGCTGCGGCTGCCGGAGGTGACGATCAGGTTCAGCGGGCTCGGGCCCGGCGAGAAGCTCGCGGAGAAGGCGTTCTCCGACTCCGAGCGGCGGATCCGCACCGCCCACCCCAAGATCTGGGCGACCCGGCCCGCGGCGCCCCCGGCCGGCCTCCCGCAACTGCTGGACGCGCTGGACGCGGCGGCCGGGACCGGCGACGTGGACGGCGTCCGGCTGCTGCTGCGCCGGCTGCTGCCCGAGTACCACCCCATCCGGCGGCCGCGCCCGCCCGGCGACCCGCCGCCGGCCGGCCCGTCCTCCCTCCACGAGGCGGGGTGCAGCCCCGACCCTCCCGGCCTGTGAGGTGCCCGTGAGTGCAAGCAGGAAGCTCCGAGTGGCCACCGTGATCACCCGCTTCAACGGCGGCGCCGGTCAGGTGGCGCTGAACGGCGCGCTGTCGCTGCCGGACGGCGGGTACGAGCGCGCGATCGTCACCGGCGGCGTCGGCATGGACAGCGTCGGCAGGAACGGCACGGGCGGCGAGGGCGAGGGGGGCGTGCTGTACGGGGAGGAGGCCGTCGCGAACGCCGCCGCCGGGGACCTGACGCCCGACGCGCACGCGGCCGGGATGGAGATCGTCCAGGTGGGGCCGCTGGTGCCGCAGATCTCGCCGCGCGACGACCTGGCGGCGCTGCGCACCCTGACCCGGGTGCTGGCCGAGGGGCGGTACGACGTCGTCCACACCCACAGCGCGAAGGGCGGCGTGATCGGACGCGTCGCGGCGGCGCGCGCGGGCGTGCCGCGCATCGTGCACACCTGGCACGGGTTCCCGTTCAACGAGTTCCAGTCCTGGGCGCGCCGCCGCGCCTACATCAGGCTCGAACGGGTCGCGGCGAAGCACACCGACGCGTTCCTCGCGATCGGCTCGGAGACGGTGACGACCGCGCTGCGGCTCGGGCTGGCCACGCCTGAGCGGATCCGGCTGTCGTGGCCCGCCGTGGACGTGGACGCCTACGCCACCGCGCCCGGCTCCCGCGCCCAGGCCCGGCGCCGCCTGGACCTGCCGCTCGGCGTGAAGGTCGTCGGGTCGATCGGGCGGCTCACCTACCAGAAGGGCCCGGAGATCTTCGTCAAGGCCCTGGCCCGGCTGCCCGACGACGTGTTCGGGCTCTGGGTCGGCGGCGGGACGATGGCGGGCGGGCTGGAGCGGCTGACCGCGCGGCTCGGCGTCGCCGACCGGATGCGCTGGCTCGGCCACCGCGACGACGTCGCCGACGTGCTGCCCGCGTTCGATGTGATGGCGATGTCCAGCCGGTGGGAGGGCCTGCCGTGCGTGCTGGTCGAGGCGATCGGCGCCGGGATCCCGCTGGTCGCGACCGCCGTCCCGTCCAACCAGGACCTCGTGCTGGCCGGCGAGACGGGGATGCTCGTCCCGCCCGAGGACCCCTGGCGCCTCGCCGGGGCGATCTCGGCGCTGCTGGACGACCCGGCCGCCGCGGCCCGGATGGCCGAGCGGGCCCGCGCCCGGGTCGGCGGCTGGTTCTCGCCCGGGCACCTCGGGACGGTGCTCGACGAGACCTACCGGGGGACCTCCCAGCGGCCCTACCAGCGGTGACCGGGCAGGAGAGCCGATGACCGCCACCATCCAGGCCGCACCCCTCGCAGACGCGGACGCGCCGTCCACGGGCGGACCTGTGGCGGGCGGGCGGCGTCCTCCGCTGCGGCGCCGGACGCGGCTGACCTCGGTGGTGCTGGTCGCGGGGATCGCCTCGCTGCCGATGCTGATGCCCGCCGGGCTGCCGCCCGGCCCCGGCAACACCGGGCTGCCCGACCTGGCGCTCGTCGGCGTCACCGCGACGGTGCTGCTGTGGGCGGGCACCCGGCGGCTGCCGGTGCGCTGGCCGTTCCTGCTCCCCACCCTGCTGACGATCATCGCCGGGGGGATCGCCTCGCTGGCGAACGACGCCGGGCTGCTCACGCTGTTCAAGGACCTGTTCGTGCTGCTGTGGGCGGTCAGCGTCGCCAACCTCGGCCGCGACCCCGCCCTGCTGCGGCTCGCGCTGCGCTCCTTCGTCTGGATCGGCACGTGCTACGCCGTCGTGATGATCGCCGGCTTCGTCCTCGGGATCGACGCGCTGTCGGGCAAGCAGATCGACGGTGAGCGCGCGATGTTCACCTTCGGCGACGCCAACTACGCCTCCAACTGGTTCATCTGCGTCTTCTTCGTCGCGCGCGCGTCCCGCTTCCCCGCGACGGCGGGGCGGCGGTACGCGGTGTGCGGGATCCTCCTCGCCGCCGAGATCCTGACCGGCTCCAACGGCGGCGCGCTCGCGCTCGGCGCGGCGCTGCTGCTCGGCTGCCTGTTCCGGCTGTTCCGCGAGGGCAAGGCGCACCACGCCGTCGCGGTCGGGGCGCTCGCGGTGTTCGTGGGCGGCGGCGGGGTCGCCGCCCTCAGCCAGATCGACGTCCAGCCCTACCTCGACCAGGCCAGCCAGGCGTCCCCGATCCTGCGCGACTCCATCGGCCGGACGACCGGGGAGAGCACCAACTCGCGCAGCACCGTCTTCGCCACGACCGTCCAGATGATGAGGGACGAGACGGATCCGTGGGGCATCGGCCCCGGCCAGACCGAGTCGCAGATGCGGATCCGGCAGGAGACCTACGTCCGCGAGGCGCACAACGACTACATCGCCTCGGTCCTGGAACGCGGCTTCCTCGGCGGGCTCGCGCTGGTCCTGCTGGTGTTCGTCCTGCTGCTCAAGTGCCTGCGGGTCGCGCGGCGGGACGCGCTGACCCCCGAGTACGCGCGGCTCGTCCCCCGGCCGGAGCTGTTCGGCGCGCTCGTCGCCGTCTTCCTCATCTCCGGCCTGTTCTACGAGACGCTGCACTACCGGCACGGCTGGGCGATCTTCGGCCTGATCGCCGCACTCGACCTCTTCGGCCGCCGCGACGCCCGCGCCCCCCGAGGCGCCCCACGCGACACACCTCTCAGCCTCCCACCGGAGGAAACCCGATGACCGACACGCAGCAACCGGCCGTGCCGCTCGTCCCGCCCAAGTCCGATGAGATTGGACTTCGTAGGCGGCTGGTGGGGCTCGTTGCAGGGAATATGGCGGGACGGGTGGGTGCACTGGCCTCGCTTGGGGTCGCGACGATTCTGGTGGCTCGGATCGGCGGGCCCCGGCTCGTCGGGGCGTTCACGCTGGTGCGGATCCTGCCGGGCCTGCTCTGCCAGCTGTCCAACGCCGGACTGCCCGCCGCCGCGCCCTACTTCCTCGCCAAGGACGACTTCGACCAGCGCCGGGTGCGGCCCACGCTGGCCTGGCTGACCGTCATCGGCGCCGTCGCCGGCGGGCTCGGCTGGCTGGCCCTCAGCCCGCTGTTCTACCTGGTGTTCTTCAAGTCGTTCGGGATCTGGATCACCCTCGCGGCGGCCGTCCCGTCCTTCACGCAGGGGTTCGTCTCGGTCGGCAAGGGCCTGCTCCAGGGCACCGACGACCAGCACGGCGCCAGCCTCGCCATCGCCGTCGAGGAGTTCGTGTTCCTGCCCATCTACCTGGTGATCCTCCTCGGCTGGTACGGGCCGGGCGCGCTCATCACCGGGCTGGTGCTCGCCGACGTCGCCGCCGCCGCCTGGATCGCGCGGCGGCTCGCGCGGCGCCGCTTCTTCTCCGGATGGGGACGCCCCGACCGGCGCCTCGGCCGCACCATCACCGGGTACGGGTTCCGCGGCTACCTCGGCCAGCTCATCGACCTGCTGCAACTGCGCTTCGACATGGCGCTGCTCGGCGCGCTCGCCGGACCGAAGGTGCTCGGCGTCTACACGGTCGCGAGCAAGTTCGCCGAGCTCGTCCAGCTGCCCGGGCTCGCCGTCAACTACGTCCTGTACCCCGACTTCGCCAAGGACGACCGGGCGACCGCGACCCGGCGGACGGCGCGGCTCATCCTGCCCGCGCTCGGCGTCTCCGTACTGGCCGCGCTCCCGCTCGCGCTCATCGCCGGCACCGCGCTGCCCTGGGTGTTCGGCGACGTCTTCGACGACGCGGTGGCGCCCACCTACATCCGCCTCGCGGGCGTCGTCACCTTCGGCGTCACCGGGCTCGTCATGGCCTACCTCTACGGCGTCGGACGGCCCGGCGCCGCGTCCACCGGGCAGGGCATCGGCCTGCTGGTCGTCGTCGTGCTCGGCGTGATCCTGATCCCGGCCCACGGGGCCACGGGCGCCGCGATCGCCACCTCCGTCTCCTTCGTCGCCACCACGGTGGCGCTGCTGGCGTGGTTCCAGCACGTCAAGAACAAGGGGTAGAGACCAATGTCCGAGGACCGACGCACCGATCTCGCCACCCGTCCCGTCGACCCGTCCGACGGCGTCGCGCCGTCCCGGGGCCGCCGGACGCTGGACGTCGCGGGGGCGCTCACCGGGCTGCTGCTCCTCAGCGTCCCGCTGCTGATCGTCTACCTGCTGGTGAGGCTGTCCAGCCCGGGTCCCGGCGTGTTCCGCCAGACCCGGGTCGGGCAGGGCGGCCGCCCGTTCACCATGTACAAGTTCCGGACGATGCGGCAGGGCGTCGGCGGGCTCACCGTCACCGCCAACTGCGACCCGCGCCTCACCCGCGTCGGCAAGCTGCTGCGCCAGTGGTCGCTGGACGAGCTGCCGCAGCTGGTCAACGTGCTGCGCGGGCAGATGACGCTCGTCGGGCCGCGCCCGGAGACCTACGACCTCGCCGTCCACTACGACGCGCGCTGCCGCTGGATCTTCGACCACCGGCCGGGGCTCACCGGCCTCTCGGAGGTGCGGTTCCGCGACTTCGACGTCCTCGGCCCCGGCGAGGAGGTCGACCTGGTGAACTACATCGAGCGGATCGTCCCGGCCCGGGTCGCGGTGGACGCGGTCTACCTGCGCGCCCCGTCGATGGGCGCGACGTTCCGGGCGCTGTGGGACACCGTGAAGCACATCCTCGGCTTCACGATCCCGCCGTTGCAGGTCACACCCGAAGGGGCCGTCGAGGAGGTCGAGCGGACCATCCCGATCCCGAAGCCCGACCCCGCCGCCTGACCGCCGTCCGACACCATCGCCTCACCGCCCGCCTGACCGCCGTCCGACACCATCGCTCTCGGGGAGGGACCACATGGACATCCGGGACACCCGGTTCAAGGTCTCGGCCGTGGTGGCCACGCTCCTGCTGGTGGTCGCCTTCCTGTACGCCGTCCAGCGGAACTCGTCCGGCGACGACGAGCCGTACCGGGGGCCGCTCGCCTCGCCCGGCACACCGGCCGCCGGACCGGGCGCCACGCGGCGCATCGCGCTGAACACCCGGCCGGCCGACTACGCGCGGCTGAAGGCGCTCGGCTACGACCTCGTGGACGTCAAGCCCGAGGAGTCGCTCGTCGCCGGAGTCCCGGACGGGATGCGCGCGCTGCTGTGGGTCGGCAACTTCACCTGCGGCCGCTTCGAGCTCGACTTCGAGGAGTTCACAAAGGCCGTCCAGCGCTTCGGGCGCGACCCCAGGGTGTACGGGTGGTACCTGTCCGACGAGCCCAACCCCGGCGAGTGCCCGCGGATCGCGCAGGAGATCCGCCGCCGCGCCGACCACCTCAGGCGGAACGCGCCCGGGCAGGTCTCGTTCATCTCGCTCACCGACTGGCCGATGAAGCCGGTCACCCCGAAGCGGGTCAACGTCGATCTCTACGGGCTCGACCCCTACCCCTGCAAGGGCTCGGCGAAGGCCCGCGACGACTGCAACATCGACGCCATCGACCGCATGGTCCGGATGGCCGACGACGCGGGCATCCCGCGGCGCGTCGTCGCCCCGGTGTTCCAGACGTTCGGGCAGGGCTGCTCGAAGGGCGACAAGCAGTACTGGCTGCCCACCGAGAAGCAGTTCCGCGCGATCCTCGCGCGCTGGGACCGGCTCGCGCCGAACCCGCCGCTGGAGATCTCCTACTCCTGGGGCCACCAGGAGCAATGGGCATGCCCCGCCTTGTCGGACGCCTCGGGCGGCGCGCATCCCGACCTGCAGAGCATCATGCGGGACCGCAACGCCAAGCGGTCTTAGGGGTTGTCGGCCACCGCCGGATGCGGCGCCTTGACCGGCGCCGGGAACTCCATGGAGCCCAGCTTCAAGGCCAGGACCTCCATCGTGGCGACCACCAGAACGAACGCGACGGCCAGCAGGCCGAGCCTCTTGCGGTTCACTCCCCGCGCACCCCTTCAAACCCCCAGTAAGCAGGAGAAAAACTAGCACAGGACGACAGATCGAGGGCCCCAGGGGCACCGGGGGTTCAGAAAATACGGCGGCTTGTCAGGTTCGCGGCGCGGGCGTTCACGCAGGCGCCGGTCGCCAGGTCGAAGGCGAAGTTGTGGGCCAGGCAGTGCACCTGCCCGTCCCGGACGACCGCGCCGATGGCCAGGTCCTCGCCCGCGTGGGGGCAGTAGCGCGGGATGTCGTAGCGGCCGCCGCCCCACTCGACGGTGATCCGCTCGCTCTCGTCCCGGCCCGTCTCGTACGCCTCGACGGCCCGCAGCGCGGGCGCGTTGGCGTGCTTGAGCAGGCCGACCAGGTAGTCGTTGTAGACGTCGGGGTCGCGGTAGAGGCTGAGCCGGAAGGAGATGAGCAGGTCCTCCCAGGCCAGCCGCCCGTCGATGACGCCGTCCAGCCAGCGGCCCGCCGCCCGGATCCGGTAGTGCGGCCGGACGGCGGGCGACGCCTCGGACACCGTCAGCCCGTCCGGCGAGAAGTCCACGTCCCAGATCCCGCCGTTCGGGCCGGTGACCTCGAAACGGACGATCATGGCGATCTGCTCCAGGAAGTAGTCGCTGAGGCTCCCGAGGTGCGCGAAGTGGGCGGCGAACCGGCCGAACAGCCCCGGGCCGGGCTCGGGGTGCTCCGCCAGCACGTCCGCGATGAAGGGCGCGCGGTCGGCGGCGTAGCGGGCCAGGTACCCGGCCCGATCGGCGTCGGCGAACGAGAACCCCGCCGAGACCGGGTCGCGGATGATCCTCCCGGTGTCCAGGTCGACGGTGTCGCCGGGCTTGAAGTGGTCCCAGCGCTGCCCCGGCAGGTGCTCGCGCAGCCACGCGGTCGCGACCTCGGGATCGCAGAACGCGCCGTCCTCCTGGCCGAGCACCCAGTTGAGGTGCGCGACCTCCTCGTCCAGGAAGCAGGGCGGCCCGGCGAACGGGACGGCCAGCTCCGGCTCGGTCTGCCGGACGAGGCGCTGCGTGGCGCGGAGCTTGGACACCCGCTTGTCCATCGAGACCTTGGCCATCTCCCCGGCCGGGTACTCGTAGCAGATCGGATGCCAGGACGCCCCGGACGTCTGGAGCGCCATCAGGTCGAGCCGGCCGCCCGCCAGGTGCTTGGCCCGGCGGGCCTGCGCGGCGGTGAGCCTGGCGTCGTTGCAGTGCAGGAGGCCGCGCCCGTCGACGACGATGAGAAAAGCCGCATCATGGCACATCGGCGAGAGTTCGGGAATCGCGGTGATCCACGACCCGCGATTGTCCAGCGGGAATTTCTCCCAGGCCGGTATCTCGATTACCTGGCGGGAACCCGCCACCGCCGCCATGCGTTCACGGAAGGCGGGGCCCGGATAGCGCGGAATGAGGATTCGGGTCCGCTGGGGAAGCCGCCCGACGACCCAGGGATCGAAATGATCTAGGTGTTCGTGGGACACGGCGACCCAGTCGGCTTCGAGCAACCGGGCGGCGTCAAGATGATCGTTTCTCGGATACTGGTGCCAGGCTCCGAGAAAGGCCCCTGCGGGAGCGAGCCATGGGTCCGCGAGCAGGTGGAACGCCGAGGCGTCCACCGACACCCCCGCATGTCCGAGAAATGTGACCGTCGGCATGCTGAGACTGTCTCTCCCCGGCCTCGCGGCCGCACCCGCCGGAATGCGCAAAGCGGCTACGCCGTAGGTATGAAAGAAATGACTCCGGCAGAGTTGACAATCCTGACTTAGACGCCACAACAAAGCGTTTAGTTTACCCCCGGGATGTGCATGTCCACTTCCGGTCAGACAACGGTCTGTCGCTGCCGGATTACTGGACACCGATGGCGCTTGGAGCGACTGTCAAGAGGTGCTGGTAATACGGACGGGGGTCCCTTCATGAACCCTGGGCAGACTCGCTCGTCCCCGGCGGACGGGCCCGCGGGCCGCACCGCGCTCGCGGACGGTCGCGATGCGGGACGCCGCGGCCCGCAGGACGCCCGCGCCCCGCTGGAACCCGGCGGCTCCCTGGACTCCGGCGGCTCCCTGGAACCCGGCGGCTCCCTGGAAGCCCGCGGTCCCCTGGAACCCGGCGGTCCCCCGGACGGGCCCGCGCCGACCGGGAGGGGGGAGCACTCCCTGTGGAGACGGCGGCTCCGGCACGACATCCGCCACGAGCTCGGCACGATCATCATGCTGGCGTCGGCGGTGGTCGTGGCCGACGACGTCGGCAACGGCAGCCGGGAGCGGGTCGAGCAGCTGCTCGGCGAGACCCGGTGGCTCGACCACCTGCTGCGCCGGCTGGACGAGGACGACGACGACCGGCCGCCGCCGGGCCCCGAGCGCATCCGCGTGGACGCCCTGACCGTCGAGGTCGTCACCGCGATGCGCCTGGCGACCTCGCACGAGATCTGCTTCGCCGGCGGCGAGTCCTGGGCCCACATGGACCCGGTCGCGCTGTGGCGGGCCCTCCGCAACGTCCTCGACAACGCGTGCCGCGTCGCCGAGGGCCGGGTGGACGTCCGGGTGGCGGTCGAGCAGGGCTGGGTCGTCATCCAGGTCGACGACGACGGCCCCGGCTTCGGCACGGGGTGGGGCG
>NZ_SMKU01000156.1 GCF_004349215.1 Actinomadura rubrisoli
CGCCGGACGGCGCGCCGCCGCCGACAAGTTCATCCTCTACACCCTGCTCGGCTCCGGGCTCCTGCTCGCCGGGATGCTGCTCGTCGCCGTCAACGCGGGCACCCTCGACATGACCGAGCTGGCGCGGTGGAGGGAGGAGTGGTCGAGGTCTGGGTGACCGTGGGGCTGACGGTGCCGCTGGGGGTCGGCGATGTGCGGATTGTTTCTCGCGCAAGGGCTGGTCCTGTCGGACCGGACGGCGTACCCTGGCGCGACGCAACTCGTTGCACTGAATGTCAATAGGGTGCGGAGGGAGGTGCGGGGATCTTGGTCGGACGCGGGCTGCCATCGCTTTGTCACCTAGCTGTGACTTTTGCTACCGGGGAGTACGTTACGCTGCCCTAAGCCCTCAGTTATCACTCGACACGGTGGCCGCAAAGGCCCCTCGCGCCTGAGCCGGGCCGACCTCTCCGGACATGGCGGGACGAAGCGAGCAGGACACTGTCGGCAGGCTGTTCGATGAAGGGATTGAGGCCGTGACCATCATTCGCAGGATCGGTGCAGTCGCACTCGCGGCCCCCCTTGCGATGAGCTTCCCGGTTCTCGCCGCGCCTTCCGCGCAGGCCGCCACAACCGGCGTGCTGTCCCCCGCGGACGACGCGGTCATCACCAGCGGTTCCCAGGTGACCGCCAGGGCCCACTTCGACTTCGCGTTCAAGATGCAGCTGCGGGCCACGATCCCGGGTGCCGGCGACACGTTCCTCGCCGAGCGCAACCTGGCGGGCGATTTGTCGGCTCCCATCCAGCTTCGCCGGAATGGCGAATACAGGGTCTACATGAAGGCATGGCCGTCCCGTAGGGAGTACGGCTCGCACACGTTCACCGTCCGTATCCCTCCGGCCGCGCCTACGGGGGTATCCGCTCGGGTGTCGAGCAGCAAGCTCGTCGTGAAGTGGAACCTCGGACTTGAGGACGACTTGAGCGGGTATGCGCTGTCTGGCTCGGGAGTCAGCTCCAAGACCGGATCGGTGAGTTCTCTCTGCTCGGGGACGAGCTGCTCCGCGAGCCTGCCGCTGAGCCGGTCGAACGGTCCCGTGTCAGTGGGAGTCCGGGCGAAGCGTCCGGCTGGACCGGGCGGCTCTGTTTACTCGGGCACGGCCTCCGCCAGCGCGATGGCGGGCGGCGGTTCCGGTCCGGGTGGGCTGTCGTCCGGGACGGCGCCTTCGCTTTCCTCGGGACGGATGCCGCCCAGCACCGCCACCACTCCGCTGACGCCGTTCAACAACGAGTCGCCGATCACGCTGCCGTCCGTCCAGCCGAATGGGGCGACGCCCGGCTTCGCCTACCCCACGCCGAAGATCGCTGACCCGCCGAATGCTCGGAATGTCGCGTCCACCGACCGGCTGCAGTGGGGCAAGAGCGTAGGTATCGCGCTCGTCCTGCTGATCGTCGCGGCCCACCTTGGCACCTGGACGCGTCAGCTCCGCGTTTCCCAAGCGGGGACGAGCAGTCTGGGCATGGCGGCGCGCATGGCGCGCGGCGGAGGCGGCCGTAAGCGGGTCCGCGCGGCGCGCGAGCAGATCGCGCGCGCTGAGGCAATCGCCAAGACGGCCCCGGTCAAGCCAGAGGTCCAGCGTCCCAAGCCGAACGCGAAGGTCGGACGCCGGCCCGCGACCGTCGGCAAGCGCTCCAGCGGTGTGAACGTGCGGATCGCTAAGCCGGCTCCAAATCCCAAGGGTTCAGGTCGCGGCCGCCGCCGTAAGTAGGCCCGGGTTCACCGTGCGGGCGCCGAGGGCGTGCGCTCCCGCAGGCATGGCACTGTGGCGTTTCCCGCAGGCAGGCTCAGCCCCTTGGGAATTGGCGCTGGCCGTAGCCGATCCACCGACCCCGACCGGCTTCTCCGACATGCCACCGGGCGACCTGCGGTGGACCATCCACCGCAACCGGTCGGGTGGCGCCCGGTCACTGTGGCGGATGGGGTCATAGGAAGGGCTGGCGACCGATTTGTCTGCGGTCTAGGCTGCCTTGCCAGTCGGATTCGTCCGCCTATGAAGAGGAGACCTTCCGCATGATCTTCCTGGGGCTGGTCATCGCGCTCGCCGCCGTCGTGGTGGGGACGGCCGTCGTGCTGGACAACACCGGTGACGTCCAGCTGGTCGTGTTCGGGGACAGCGTGCCCGGCGTCACGCAGCAGTGGCACGTGTTCATGGCCGGTGCCGTCGTCGCCATCGTGTTCATGGCGGGAGCGGGGTTGGCGGCCCTTGGGTTCAGGCGTGCGGTGGGCATGCGGCGCGAGCTCAGGGACCTGCGGGACGAGCACGAGGAGTCGCTGCAGACGCTGGAGATGGAGCGGCGGAAGCTGCAGCAGGCGCTGGCCCAGGCCCGGCGCGGGCTGGACGAGCCGTCGGTTCCGGCGCAGCGGGTTGCGCCGAGCTAGGTGTACTGCCCAGGGACGTCGGCCAGTCTGGTGATGGGTGGTTTGTCGCCGGTCGCGGTGTGGGGCCGGTGGTGATTGTAGTGATGCAGCGAGGCCGGTAGGGCTTTGCGGCGTGCTTGTTCTGAGTTGGAGAAGCGGCCTAGTTGTATTGACCTTCAGCGTTGTTGACGTGGCTGATGGGTGGCTGGCCGCTCAATGCGGTGTAGCAGCGGCGGTGGTTGGGGCGGCGGTGCGTTCAGTGTTGGTGGTGTAGGGGCGGACGTAGGCCCATTCCTCCAGCAGCGTGCGGTTGAAGCGTTCGACCTTGCCATTGGTCTGCGGGCGGTAGGGCCGGGTCTTTTGAGCCGGATGACTGATGATGACGCCGCGAGGTGCGGCCTCCAAGTGGCCACGGCCACCGCGCGGGCGCGTTGACCGGCCGGTGAGGCCCGAGCCTCATCAGGCAGATCGCGAAGCGATGCGGTGCCCGCAAGGCCCGGTTAGGTACGAGCCGCCAGGCGAGTGTGCCGTGGGCCGGGCTTTGATACACAGGCTGGGACTGCAACGACAGGTTGCCGAGCGCGATGCGCCGACCGGCGAGAACACAAATGATCCGCTGCGGATTCTCAGCGTCGCTGAGGCGGTGACCGGCAGCTTCATAAATATCTTGCGAACCCGTCGTTGCGGTACTAGGGGACCTGGTTGAGCAGTTCGGCCAGAAGGTCCAGGGCTCCGGACTTGTCCAGTGGGTCGTTGCCGTTGCCGCATTTGGGTGACTGGATGCAGGACGGGCAGCCGGATTCGCATTCGCAGGAAGCGATCGCGTCGCGGGTCGCGCGGAGCCATTCGGAGGCGTCGGCGTAGCCGCGTTCGGCGAAGCCCGCGCCGCCCTCGTGGCCGTCGTACACGAAGACGGTGAGGAGCCCTGTGTCGGGGTGGACGGCGGTGGACACGCCGCCGATGTCCCAGCGGTCGCAGGTGGCGAAGAGGGGGAGCAGGCCGATCGCGGCGTGCTCGGCCGCGTGCGCGGCGCCTGCCAGGTCGAGGTCGCCGAGGGCGTCGATCTGGGACTCGGAGAGCGTCCACCAGACGGCGCGGGTGCGCAGCGTGCGGGGCGGGAGGTCCAGGGGTTTCTCGCCGAGCATCTCGCCGGTCTGGAGGCGGCGCATCTGGTAGGCGACGACCTGGCGGGTGACCTCGACCGTCCCGAAGCAGAGGGTGGCCTGGCCCCAGGAGGCGGAGCGGAGCCGTTCCACGATGGTGATGTCGGTGACGTCGCGCGCGGTGGTGGAGTAGTCGGGGTCGGCCGATTCGACGAGGGCGACGGAGTCGTCGAGGTCGAGGGTCTGGACGACGAACGAGTCGCCCTGGTGGATGTAGACGGCGCCTTCGTGGACGGTGGTGTGGGCGGAGGCTTCGTCCACGGTGCCGAGAAGGCGGCCGGTGGCCGACTCCACGACCTGGATGGGCGCGTCGCCGGCGCCGCGGATGTCGGCGAGGTCGGCGGCCCGGTCGCGGCGCGTCCAGTACCAGCCCGCTGGACGGCGCCGGAGGAATCCGCGGCGCACGAGGTCGGGCAGGAGGTCGGCGGTGGACGGGCCGAACAGGTCGAGATCGGCCTCGGTGAGGGGCAGTTCGGAGGCCGCGGCGCAGAGATGGGGTTCGAGGACGTACGGGTTGTCGGGGTCGAGGACGGTGGCCTCGACGGGCGTCCCGAAGATCGCCTCGGGGTGGTGGACGAGGAAGGTGTCGAGCGGATCGTCCCGGGCGACGAGGACGGACAGCGCGGCCTGTCCGGATCGTCCGGCACGACCGGCTTGTTGCCAGAGGGACGCGCGGGTGCCGGGCCAGCCGCAGACGAGGACGGCGTCGAGCCCGGAGACGTCGACGCCGAGTTCGAGGGCGTTGGTGCTGGCCAGGCCGACGAGGGAACGGGAGCGGAGCGCCGCCTCCAGGGCACGCCGTTCCTCGGGGAGGTAGCCCGCGCGATAGGCGGCCACCTGGTCGGCGAGAGCGGGGGCGACCTCGTGGAGCGCGCGCTTGGCGCCGAGGGCCACCGACTCCGCACCGCGCCGGGAACGGACGAAGGCGAGCGTCTGAACGCCCTCGACCACAAGGTCCGCCAAGAGGTCGCCTGCCTCGGCGGTCGCGGTGCGGCGGACGGGGGCGCCACGCTCCCCGCGCAACTCGGTCAGAGGCGGCTCCCAGAGCGCGAACGTGGCGGGGCCGCGGGGCGACGCGTCGTCGTCGACGGCGACCACGTCCAGCCCGGTGAGGCGGGACGCGGTGGTCGCGGGCTCGGACGTGGTCGCCGAGGCGAGGACGAACGTCGGGTCGGCGTGGTAGCGGGCACAGAGCCGGCGCAGGCGGCGCAGGACATGCGCCACGTGCGACCCGAAGACGCCGCGGTAGCCGTGCGCCTCGTCGACGATCACGTACTGGAGGCGGCGGAGGAACGAGGACCAGCGGGCGTGGCTCGGCAGGATCGACCGGTGCAGCATGTCCGGATTGGTGAGGATGTAGTTGGCGTGCTGCCGGACCCACGTCCGATCGTCCCGTGGAGTGTCGCCGTCGTACGTCGCCGCGCGCACACGGGTGAGGTGGAGGGAGCGGAGTGCTCGAAGCTGGTCGGCGGCCAGGGCCTTCGTGGGCGACAGGTAGAGGATCGTCCCCTCGCGGTGATGATTCTCCTCCCCGGCGTAGATCGCGGCGACGGAGGGCAGCAGGTAGGCGAGGGACTTTCCGGACGCCGTGCCTGTGGCGATGATCACAGAGCGTCCGGCGCGGGCATGCTCGGCCGCGGCGGCCTGGTGCTCCCAGGGGGCCTCGATGCCGGAGGCGGCCAGCCGTTCCAGCAGCAGGGGCGGTGACCAGGCAGGCCACGCCGCGCGACGGCCCTCACGTGCGGGAACACTCTCCACATGCGTGATGCGGTCGCGGCGGGTGGGGTCGGCGAGCAGCCTGTCCAGGGGGGTACGAGATCTTTGGGCGCCCATCAGGTTTTCAGTTTGCCAGCCTGGGCAAAACAACGGGAACGCCCCGGCGCCGGTGGGCCCGTCCCCCCTGCCCTGACGACTGGATCACCAGGTCAGACGGGATGGCGCGAACTTTCGCCCGAGTGGGCGATAACGTGCGTGTACGTCGCCGGAGCGTGGTTGAATCACGGCGAAGTCTCGTTGACCGAACCGCCGCTCTCGGAGGCTCGAAAAGCGAGATCAGATTGTGCTGCACGGCGCTGGAGGATTTGTGGACCTGAAGGTGAACGACTACACCACCGACGATGGCCTCACCGTCATCAACGTGGAGGGCGAGATCGACGTCTACACGGCGCCGAAGCTTCGCGAGAAGCTCATCGACCTGGTCAACAAGGGCAAGTTCCACCTGCTCGTGGACATGGAGAAGGTCGAGTTCCTGGACTCGACCGGCCTCGGCGTCCTGGTCGGCGGGCTGAAGAGGGTGCGCGCCCACGACGGCTCCCTGGAGCTGGTCTGCACGCAGGAGCGCATCCTCAAGATCTTCCGGATCACGGGGCTGACCAAGGTCTTCGGCATCCACGACACGATCGCCGAGGCCGAGGAGAAGCGCAAGGGCGCCAAGTAGGCGGCCTGTAGCTGAGATGGCGACCGTTGAACTGTCCTTCAGTGCGCTGCCCGTCCACGTCCGGACCGCCCGACTGATCGTGACCGCCGTGGCCCGCCGCAGCGGCGTCGCCGAGACGCTGCTCGACGAGGTCAGGCTCGCGGTCGGCGAGGCGTGCTCGCGTGCCGTGGAGGCGCACCGCCGACACTGCCCGGACGAGCCCGTGCGGCTTGAGCTGAGCGGGGCCGACCGCCGCTTCGAGGTCATCGTGAGCGACACCGTTCCCGGCGACGACCCGGCGGGCGGCATCCCCTCGTTCGAGGACGCGGACGAGTTCGAGTACGGCCTGAGCGAGGGCACCGCGGAACTGGGACTGGCCGTCATCGCCGGGCTCGCCGACGACGTGGAGATCGCCGCCACGCCGAAGGGGGTCCAGATCAGGATGAGCTGGCCGGCCGAAGCCGAGGCGAGCATCTGACGCGCACCCGTTCCCCAGACGTAGAGGAAGGCCCCGCCCCGGCGGGGCCTTCGCATTTGCCCAGCTCTCTGAACCGAGCCCTTTGCCGCTCGTCCGGGCCGCCGGCTTGCCGCCCTAGCCTGTCTCCCGGGCTTGTCCGTTCGTCTGGTTCGTCTGTCGCGTGCGCCTGGCCCTGCCTGGCCGTGCGGCCCGGTTGCCGAGGCTTGTTCGTCCGACTTGTTGGCCGGGCCTGCCTGTTGGACTGTTCGATCGTCCTTTCCCCAAGCGGTACGGGGGCGGTCGGCCGAGAAGCGAGCGCGCGCCGTAGGCGGTCGACCGCAACCGGGGGGGCAGCGGCGCGGTCGTCCGGACGGTCACCGGCGCGGGCGCGGCTATGTCCGCCTCCGGACCGGACTGCTCACGACGTTCACTCCCGCCGCCCCCTGAGGACGACGACCCTGGAGCGGCGGAGCACGCCCCCGAGGGGTGGAGGACGAGCCCGGTCCGGCGGAGGACGAGCCCCGAGCGGCCGAGGACGAGCCTGGTTCGGCGGAGCACGACCCCCGAGCGGCCGAGGACGAGCCTGGAGCGTGGAGGGTGAGCCCGGGGCGGTTGGAGAATGAGCCCCGAGCGGCGGAGCACGACCCCCGACTGGCGTGGGACGAGCCCCGAGGGGCGGAGGACGAGCCTCGGGTGGCGGAGGGCTAGGCCCCGAGTTGTTCGGTTGGTGACTTCGACGGAGCCCCGTCCCTCGCCCGGCCGCGGGCGGGGGTGGAGAGTGTGAGATCTTCTTCTGGTTGAGCTCGATCCGCGCTGATTACGGTCTGGACATATTCATCATTAATGCCTAGCTTGATAAGGAGGCGGCGATGGGCGCGCCGCCCATCGGTGCTGGCCTCGGACGTGTCAAGGTGGCTTCGAGGTAATAGTGTACTAACCCAGGTTGACCTGGGGCAATGGCGGCTGAGCCGGGCTAAAGGTCAAATTCCGGAGTAAAGCGCATTGCTTTTCCATGACATCTTCATTAAGGCCATGGCGGCCTTCTCATTCGCGTGCCGCCTGCGTAGACTCCCGGAACCCGCGCTGCCGTGCGAGGCGTTCGAAATCATGACTCGCGGGGTACGCGGTAAAGATCGTCTTTTGACGGTCTAGAGCGCAACGCCCCTGTCGAGGAGGACGGATGTCTGGGCTTTCCCTGTCAAGCCCGGCCAGCGCAGAAGTGGATCTCGGCGGCGGCGACCTCACACTGGTCGTCGTCGTCGCTGTGATCGCACTGCTGGCACTGGCCGTCGCCGCAGGTCTGGTACGCGAGGTGCTGGCCGCGGGCCAGGGCACCGAGAAGATGCAGGAGATCGCGCAGGCGGTTCAGGAAGGCGCGAGCGCCTATCTGAAACGCCAGTTCCGCACGGTCGCCGTCTTCGTGGTGCTGATCCCGCTCGTACTGCTGCTTCTACCCGCCGACTCGACGTCCGAACGGGTCGGGCGGTCGGTGTTCTTCGTCATCGGGGCGATCTTCTCGGCCGTCACCGGGTTCACCGGCATGTGGCTGGCGGTCCGGGGGAACGTCCGGGTCGCCGCGGCCGCCCGTGAGGAGGGCGGCGAGAAGACGGCGATGCGGATCGCGTTCCGCACCGGCGGTGTCGCCGGGATGTTCACCGTCGGGCTCGGGTTGTTCGGCGCGGCGGTGGTCGTCCTCGCGTACAAGGGGGACGCGCCGAAGGTGCTGGAGGGCTTCGGCTTCGGCGCGGCGCTGCTGGCCATGTTCATGCGTGTCGGCGGCGGCATCTTCACCAAGGCGGCCGACGTGGGCGCCGACCTGGTGGGCAAGGTCGAGCAGGGGATCCCCGAGGACGACCCGCGCAACGCCGCCACCATCGCCGACAACGTGGGCGACAACGTCGGCGACTGCGCCGGGATGGCCGCGGACCTGTTCGAGTCGTACGCGGTCATGCTCGTCGCGGCGCTGATCCTGGGCACCGCGGCGTTCGGGACCGAGGGGCTGGTGTTCCCGCTGATCGTGCCGATGATCGGTGTGATCACCGCGGTGATCGGGATTTTCGCTGTGGCGCCCCGCGACAGCGACCGTTCCGGCATGACCGCGATCAACCGGGGCTTCTTCATCTCGGCGTTCATCTCGGCGGCGCTGGTGGCGGTCGCCGCATTCGCCTACCTGCCGTCGTCGTTCGCCGATCTGTCCGGCGTCACCGACCCGGAGATCCGCAACCTGGACGCCGACCCGCGCTGGGTCGCGCTCGGCGCGGTGATCATCGGCATCGTGCTGGCCAGCGCCATCCAGCTGCTGACCGGCTACTTCACCGAGACGAACCGCAAGCCGGTCAAGGAGGTCACCAACAGCGCCAGGACGGGTCCGGCGACCGTCATCCTGTCCGGCATCTCGCTCGGGCTGGAGTCGGCGGTCTACACCGCACTGGTGATCGCCGGCGCCGTGTACGGGGCGTTCCTGCTCGGCTTCGGCAACACCACCGTCGCGTTGTTCGCGGTGGCGATGGCCGGGACCGGGCTGCTCACCACGGTCGGCGTGATCGTCTCGATGGACACCTTCGGCCCCGTGTCCGACAACGCCCAGGGCATCGCCGAGATGTCCGGGGACGTCAAGGGCGAGGGCGCGGCCGTCCTCGAACGGCTGGACGCGGTCGGCAACACCACCAAGGCGATCACCAAGGGCATCGCGATCGCGACGGCGGTGCTGGCGGCGACCGCGCTGTTCGGCTCGTTCCGGACGACGGTCGTCTCCGCGCTCGGCGACGCTTCGGGCGACGCGAAGGACGCGCTCGGGGACTTCAAGGTCTTCAGCCTGTCGATCGACAGCCCGAACGTGCTGATCGGGCTGATCATCGGCGCGGCCGTGGTGTTCCTGTTCTCCGGGCTGGCGATCATGGCGGTCGGACGGGCGGCGGGACGGGTCGTGGTCGAGGTGCGCGAGCAGTTCCGCACCAAGCCCGGGATCATGAACTACACCGAGAAGCCCGACTACGACCGGGTCGTGGACATCTGCACCCGGGACGCGCAGCGCGAGCTGGCCACGCCCGGGCTGCTGGCGATCATGACGCCGATCGCGGTCGGCTTCGCGCTGGGGTACGCGCCGCTCGGCGCGTTCCTGGGCGGCGCCATCGCGTGCGGTGTCCTGATGGCGGTGTTCCTCTCCAACTCCGGTGGCGCCTGGGACAACGCCAAGAAGCTCGTCGAGGAGGGCTACCTCGGCGGCAAGGGCAGCCAGGCGCACGAGGCCACGGTGATCGGCGACACGGTCGGCGACCCGTTCAAGGACACCGCCGGCCCGGCGATCAACCCGCTGATCAAGGTGATGAACCTCGTCGCGCTGCTCATCGCGGACGCGGTCGTCACCTATGCGGGCAACACTCCCCTGCGCATCGGGGTGACCGCCGGGTCCGTCGCCATCGTGGTGGCGGCCATCGTGGTGTCCAAGCGCCGCGCCGACCCGATCGGCGAGCCCGCGGTGGAGGCGGGCGCCAAGCCCGGTGCCGTCGAGGGCGGCGTGCCCGGCCCGGCCGTCTCAGCCGAGTCCAACGGCGGAACCACGACGGAGACGGAGACGGGGAACGAGTCGCCTGTCAACAAAGCCTGACCTGCCGGACGGAGGGGTCGGCGGCGCTCGTGCCGCCGGCCCTTTCGCATGCCCGGGGTCGTGTCGGGAGCGCGCGACGCCGGTCGTACGCTGGACGTGGCACTTCGGGCGGCACGGGAAGCGGGAGGCGCGCGGTGGCGGACAACGGTAAACCGGTGATGGCCGGGCCCAAGGGCTTCGCGCTGGTGCTCGGCGGGATGCTCGGCATCATGCTCGTCCTGTGGGGGCTGGCGGCGCTCGTCGCCCCGTAGCGGCCACCCGTATCGGTGCGTCCGTTACCTGGGTGAATGCAGGGCTCTGGGCTGATCTCCCAGGCGGGGGCGCTTGACCAGGGTTCCGGTTCTGGCCGTCCGGGGCCACGGCCCTTGAGAACGTGCCAATCCGGCAGGGATCTTTGCGGCAATCGATCCCGAGGAGTCCGGATGACGCGTCCCCCTCTCAGCCGCCGCACCGTGCTCGCCGCCGGAGCCGTCGCCGGCGCCGCCGCATCGCTCCCGTCCGTCCTGCGGCCGGGCGCCGCCGCGGCGTCCGCTCCGAGCTGGCGGGACGTGCCCGTGTCCGTGGACGTCCCCCGGCTCGGCGGCCTGACGCTCCTCGGCCCGAACGAAGGCTGGGTGACCACACCGCAGGACAAATGGGGGCCTCTCACCCTGCTGCGCTGGAACGGGCGCGCCCTCAGCCGCTTCCCGCTGCCGGACGGCTTCGCCGGCGGGACCCTCCTGGTCGCGGCCGCGAGCCGCCGCAAGCTGTGGGTGATGACGAACGCTCTGAACGGCAGCGGCTACTGGAACGGGTCCGCCTGGCGGCACGTCGACGTCCCGGTGCAGCTCAGCGGCTTCCCGGTGCAGCTCGTCCCGTACTCGCTGTCGGCGGGACGAGACGGGACGGCCTGGGCCGTCCTGGCGGACGTGGTCAACGACAAATGCGCCGTCCTGCGCTGGGAAGGGGACGCCTGGCTGCGGACGGAGGTGCCGATGCCCCCGGGTGCGGTCGCCCAGCACGTCGCCGTCCGCTCGCGCCGTGACATCTGGGTCGCCGGCTACTCGTTCGACGCCGGCCGGCACAGGATCCCGTTCACCGTCCACTGGAACGGGCGTGCTTGGCAGGACGTCACGGTCCCTCCGGTGCCCGGCTCCTCTGCACCCCAGGCCATCAGGAGCGTCCGTCCCGTCTCGGCGGGCTTCGCGTGGGCCTTTCGGAGCAACGAGACGGTCGGCCAAAACCAGACGCTGCTTCGCTGGACGGGCGGCGGGGCATGGGAGGAGTTCCGTCTCCCGGCGGACTTCAACCTCCCCTACGCCCCTCTGGCCGAGGACGGCTGGGACGGCGTGTGGATCGGGGCCTACGGCACCGGCTCCTCGAACTACCTGCACTTCAAGGCGGGCACCTGGACGGTCGTGCCGGGTCCGGCACGCGCCGCGGCCGACCAGCCCTCGATCGCCGGCATCGCCCGGGCGCCGGGCACGCGGACGATCCTCGCGACCGGCTCGATCAGACACCCCGACCCCCAAAGCCCCGACGGCTACGGATACGAATCCCTCGTCGAACGCCTCCACTGACCGGTTAAAACTAGGCTGGCGATATGCCGACGCTCATCGTGCTCCGTCACGCCAAGGCCGCCGCGGGCCTGGGGATTCCCGACATCGACCGCACCCTCACCGACCGTGGGCGGCGCGACGCCGCGGCGGCCGGGGAGTGGCTGCGCGCCAACGGCCTCGTGCCCGATCGGGTGCTGTGCTCGACGGCCGCCCGGACGCGGGAGACGCTCGCGCGGCTGGCCGTCGACACCGAGGTGAGGTTCGAGTCCCGGATCTACGACAACGATCCCGAGGATCTGCTCGCGCTCTTGGCCGAGACGCAGGACGGCGTGGAGCGGCTGTTGCTCATCGGGCACAACCCGTCCGTGCACCAGCTCGTCCACGATCTGGCCGGGCAGGCACCGGACGCGTTCCCGACGTGCGCTCTGGCGGTGATCGAGGTGCCGGGCGCGTGGACGGACCTCAGGCCCGGCGCGGGCACGCTCGTCACGACCCGTACGCCCAAGGACTGACCGGGACGGTCAGGACGGACGGCGTTCGACGGCGGCCTGGGCGCTGTTGATGAGCCGTCCGGTGTCGCGGCGCATCGTCCGGATCGTGTAGCGGGTGCTGGAGATCTGGAGGAGGGCGTGGTTCAGCGGGGTGGTCTCGTCCCGGTCGCCGCCCGACTTGATCTCGGCGCGGCGGCGGCGCGTGAGGGTGGACAGGTGGGAGTCGAGGTCGGCGAGCTCCTCGTCCAGCTCCTCGACGGACGAGGGCGCGCCCGCGTCGCCGTCCTCCGGCTGCCGCTCCTCCAGGGCGGTGGCCGCCTCCTCCATCTGGTCGGCGAGGCGGTCGAGGATCTCGGGGACGGGACCGACGTCGACGGATCTCTCGCGGGACATGCGGGCGACCGCGATGAGCTGGTCGCGGATGCGGTGCGCGGCGCCGACGGCGTTTTGGAGCCGGGCGGCCAGATCGGTGTCGAGGACGCGCTCGTGCCCGAGCCGGTCCCGCGTCTCGGCGACGGCCTCGGCCGTCCGCTCGGCGGCCGCGACCTTGTCGTGGGGGAGCTCGACGCGCTCGCCGCCGAGGACGTCCGCGGTCGTCCTGACGAGGTCGGCGTGGACGGACAGGAGCCGGCCGAGCTGGGCGGGGAGCCGCTCGCGGTGGCCGGTCGGCCACAGCAGGCTGATGGCGAGGTAGGACAGGAGCGTCCCCGCGAAGGTGAGGACGATCCGGTCCCGGGCGGCGTGCCAGTCGGACGGTGTGGAGAAGTCCAGCAGCATCATCGCGAGCGGCGTCCCGAACAGGGCCCAGTAGACGAAGTTCACCGAGCGCAGCGTGAATCCGGCCAGGGCGGAGCAGAAGACGATCAGGGCGGTGGTGGCCTGGACGGGGGCGAGGGTGAGCAGCAGGGCGGCGATGACGGAGCCGGCGGCCGTGCCGCCGACGCGCTGGACGAGCTGCTCGACGGTCTCGCCGTAGGTGGCGCGCAGGCTGAGCATCGCGGTGATCGTCATCCAGTGCCCGTGGGGGATGTGGAACGCGCCGACCAGCGCCATCGACACGACGGCCGTCACGAGCACGCGGGCCACCTGCCGGAACCGCGGCGAGCGGGTGCGGACGGCGCGCCTGAGCCGCTCCCACGCCGGTACCGGGTGCGGCGCGTCCGGCAGCCGCAGCGGGTGGAACCCGATGCGCAGGCCGCCCGCGATGATGCGCCGGGCGGAGGCGATATCGCCGGCGATGCGGTCGATGGAGCGCCGGAGCTGGGCGATCAGTGAGACCGCCACGAGATCCTCGTCGCCGGCGAGCCCGGCGCGCCTGATCTGCTCGGCCGTGCGGCCCATCCGCCGGACGGCCCCGGACTCCTCCCCGCCGAGCGGCGCCTCGCCCGAGGACGCGATGGCGCCCGCCAGCAGCCGCAGCCGGGCGGCGAGCGCGGACACCGCGGTCTTCGTCTCCAGCGCCCACTCGCGGTCGGGCGGGTAGTTGCGCGCCGCCTCCAGGACGGCCTGGAGCGTCACCGTCTCGTGCAGGATGCGCGACAGCGCGTCGATGAGCCGCTCGGGACGCGTTGGATCGTTCCCGTCCCGTCCCGTCCGGTAGAGGCCGTAGGTGGCGCGCGCGGCGGTGAGGGCCTCGGACGCGGCGCGGCGGCACTGCTCCCAGTCGGGCTTGCGGGTGACGGCGAGCAGTTCGGGGTTGGTCAGCTCGACGTCCTCCAGGGGCCCGCCGTCGGGGGCGCCCACGTCCTGCGCCACCGCGTCGAGCGCCTCGGCGACGGCGTTGGTGGCCTCGGCCAGGTCCTCCCGCAGCGGCCGGAGCCGCATCGCGGGCCAGGGCGCGAGCAGCAGCGCGGTCGTGAGGAGCCCGCCGATCAGTTCGAGGAGCCCGGTGTACAGGACGTCCGCGGACGGCGGGCGGATCGCGCTCAGCAGTACCGCGAGCCCCGCCGTCGACCCGACCCGGGGGACGGCGACACCGATCGCGATCAGCGGCGGGACGACGATGACGGCGGGCCAGGTGTGCCCGCTCAGCAGCCCGCCGGCCGCCGCGCCGATCGCGACCATCAGCACGCCGCCCGCCAGGTCGCGGGCGCGCGCGCCGTAGGGCCCCTCGGGTGCCCGCAGGGCCACCAGGTACGCGCCGAGGGCGATCATCGACCCCTGCGCGGGATGTCCCGTCAGCGATCCGACGAGCAGGGGCACGGCCATGGCGAGGGCGGCGGCGAGCCCGTAGAAGGGTGCCGTCTGCCCGTTGATCTGGGCGTACGCCTCGCGCGCACGCTGAAGCACCGCTCCTCCGCGTTCTCTTCGGCCGTCACGAGCGGATCACTCCCGCGCCGTCGTGATCACCTGTACCCCGATCGGGCCGCGATGATCGTTCATGCCGCGCGCGAGGTGCGACCTGGGTGCGGCCGCGGCGTGGCCGGGAGGGCGGTCAGGTGGTGGGGTCGTCGGCGTCGGCGGCCTCGACCTCTTCGCGGGAGATCCCGAGCAGGAAGAGGATCGTGTCGAGGTAGGGGACGTTGACCGCGGTGTCGGCGGCCTGCCGGACGACCGGCTTGGCGTTGTAGGCGATCCCGAGCCCGGCGGCCTGGAGCATGTCGAGGTCGTTGGCGCCGTCGCCGATCGCGACCGTCTGGCTGAGGGGGATCCCGGCCTCGCGGGCGAACCGCTCCAGCGCGGTGGCCTTGCCCGCGCGGTCGATCACCGGCGGGGTGACGCGCCCGGTGAGCCGGCCGTTCTCGATCTCCAGGGTGTTGGCCATCGAGTAGTCGATGCCGAGATCGTCCACAAGCGCGTCGGTGACCTGCGTGAAGCCGCCGCTGACGATCGCGAACTTGTAGTCCAGGCGCTTGAGCGTGCGGACCATCGTGCGGGCCCCGGCGGCCAGCTGGAGCTTGTCGCGGACGTCGTCGATCGCGGCCGCGTCGAGCCCGGCGAGCAGCGCGACGCGCTCGCGCAGGGAGCCCTCGAAGTCCAGCTCGCCGCGCATGGCGGCCTCGGTGACCTTGGCGACCTCGTCCAGGCAGCCGGCGTGCTCGGCGAGCAGCTCGATCACCTCGCCCTGGATCAGGGTGGAGTCGACGTCCATGACGATCAGCCGCTTGGCGCGCCGGTGCAGCCCGCCGTACTGGACGGCGACGTCGACCTGCTGCTCGGCGGCCTCGGCGGCCAGGCCCGCGCGGAGGGCGTCGGGATCGGCGCCGGAGACGTCCATCTCGATGCAGGTGACCGGGCTGGCCGCGAGGCGCTCGATGCGGTCGATGTTGGCGGCGTTCGCCGCGATCCGGCCCGCGATCCCCGCCATCGCGGCGGGCATGAGGGGGGCGCCGAGCACGGTGACGTGCAGCCGCCCGCGCCGCTTCGGCACCCGCTTGTTGCGGCCGGTGGACAGCTCGATCTCCATGTCGAGATCGTTGGCGACCCGCTCGGCGGCGTTCCAGACCCGTCCGATGTCGGCGCCCTCGGTGTAGGAGACCAGGACGCCGAGGACGAGCCGTCCGCGGATCACGACCTGCTCCACGTCGGCGACCGCCAGGGGGAACTCCGCGAGCGTCCCGAACAGGCGCGACGTCACGCCGGGGCGGTCGCGGCCGGTGAGTGTGATGAGCAGCGTGCGCTCTGCTGACCCGTCCATGCTGTTCACAACGGTACCGGCCGGGACGTATGCCTCGCGCGCGACGTCCACAATACAAGACGGCAGCCTTGTGACAGGTCGATGAACATCGCCCGGCATCGAGGTCAGGTGACAGTAAAGATCGAGGTCATGGCAGCAGGAGGTTCGCGTCGCCGAACTCGTGCCAAAGGTAGCCCTTGTCGAGGGCGGCCCGGTAGGTGGCGGCGAGCAGGTCGCGGCCCGCGATGGCGGTGAGCATCATCAGGTGGGACGACTTGGGCTCGTGCAGGCCGGTGAGGAGCCCGTCCACGGCCCGTACGCCGCCCTCTGGCGTGACGATGTGCTCGGTCCACCCTGCGGACGCCTGGACGCGTCCATCGGCGTCCACAGCCGTTTCCAGGGCCCGGACGGCGGTGGTACCGACCGCTATCACCCGTCCGGCGCGCGCGCGGACATGTTCCACGAGGTCGGCGGTCGGTTCGGGGACCTCGTAGCGCTCGGCGTACGGCGGTTCGTGGGCCTCGGGGGACGCCACGCCCGTGTGGAGCGTGATCGGGGCGAAGAGCACGCCCCGCGAGACCAGCCGTGTCACCAGTTCCGGGGTGAACGGGCGGGCCGCGCTGGGCATCTCGGCGCTGCCGGTCGTCCGGTCGTAGGCGAACGCGGTCTGGTAGGCGAGGGTGGGCCAGTCGCGGCGCACGTACCCGTACCGGATCGGCGTCCCGTGCCCCCGCAGGTACGGGACGACGTCGGTGCTGAGCCGGGCCTGCCAGAGCCGGTCGGTCCGCCGTCCGATCAAAGTGAGGGTGGCGCCGCCGGGCATCGGGATCCACTCGCCGGGGCTGCCGCCGGTGTAGGGGTGGCTGGCCTTCCCGGCGAGCGTGCGCAGCTCGACGAGCCAGAGGCGCTCGTCCGCGCCGGGCATCGGGGTGGAGAAGTGCACGCTGATCCGGTCCAGCCGGACGGCGGCGGGCAGGGTCGCCGAGGTGTTGACGACCAGCAGGTCCCCGGCGTCCAGGAGGTCCGGCAGGTCGCGGAACCCGTGATGGGAGATCTCGCCGGTGCCGCGCCGCCCGGCCAGCAGCCGGACGCCGTCGCGGGCCCGGCCGCGGGCCTCGGGCGGCTCGTGGGCCTCCAGGTCGGAGGGGAGGACGAAGTCGAGGGTGTCGGTCATGTCGCGGCCTCCAGCCGGGACGGGCCTCCGGCGCGCAGCCGGAGGGCGGAGACGATGCCGAACGCGGCGATCGCGGCCGGCACTGCTCCGGCGACGGCCAGGCCCGTGCCGAGCCGCTCGGTGCCGAAGCCGGCGACCAGCGCGCCCGCCATGCCCACCACGAGGGACGAGCCGAGGGTGTCGCTGATCTGGAGCGCGGAGGAGTTGACGCCCTGCTCGTCCTCCGGGGACAGGTCGAGCAGCAGGACGCTGAGGCTGCCCATGGCGAAGCCCATCCCGGCGCCGCCGATGATCCAGGCCGGGGCGGCGGCCCAGCCGGAGAGCTGGAGCGCGACCGTCGCGGCGACGATCCCGGCGGTGACGAGGACGGCGCCGACCAGGACGAAGAACTCGCGGGACCGCTTCGACCGGCCCTGGATCTGGGACGCCGCCGACCAGCCGAGCCCCCCGACCGTGAGGACGACGCCCGCCTCGGTCGCGCTGAACTTGTGCAGCGAGGTCAGCGCCAGCGGGATGAACACGTCCGTCCCGAAGAACGCCCCGGCCAGCAGGCCCCGGACGAGGACGACGCTGGGCAGGCCGCGGCGGAGCCGGAGCGTCCCGGGGGGCAGCAGCCGGGGCAGGCCGAAGCCCAGCCCGGCGAGGCCCGCGGCGGCGATCGGGACCATCGTCCAGCCCGGGTCGCCCAGGCCGTACAGGACGATCCCGGCGCCCGCGGCGACCGCGACGGCGGCGACGTAGCGGACCCGTCCGGCGGCGGGCGCGGCCACTACCGTCCGGATGCCGCGCAGCGCGGGCACCAGCAGCAGGGTCGGCGGGACCACCAGCGGGATCAGGCCGAGGAACACCCATCGCCAGCCCGCGAACTCGGCGACGGCGCCGCCGATGGCGGGGCCGATCAGCGACGGCAGAACCCAGGCCGCCGACAGCGCCGCGAACACGCGGGACCGCAGCTCCTCCGGGTAGACGCGGGCGATCACGACGTACGTCGCGACCATCGCGACGCCCATCCCGAGGCCCTGCACCGCCCGTCCGAGCACGAAAAGCCACATGGACTGCGCCGCCCCGGCGATCGCCAGCCCGGTGACGAACGTGCCCAGCCCGATCAGGAGGGGACGCGTCGGGCCCTGCCGGTCGACCCAGCCGCCCGCCAGGACGGTGGACAGCAGGCTTGTGATCAAGGTGGCGCTGAAGGCCCACGCGTACAGCGCCAGGCCGTTCAGATCGTCCGCGACCGCCGGCATGACCGTGCCGACCGCCATGGCCTCGAACGCCATCAGGGTGACGACCATGACGATGCCGAGCGTCGCGCCCCGGTACCCGGCGCCCATCACCCCCCGCGGCGTCCCGGCCCCGGCGTCGACGACGGGGTCGTCCGGCTCCAGGGTCGTGGTCATCGCGCACCCGCCAGGTCCGCCGCACGGTGGCGGCCGCTCGGCGGCCGGTCGATCACGAGCCGGCGGAGTGCGGCGGCGGCCTCCTCGGGCGGCGGGGCGGCGTCCGCGTCCTCGCCCGCGGCGCGCAGCATGTCGGTGCGCATCTCGCCCGGGTCGGCCCACCACACGGCCAGGCCGGGCTCCTCGGCCGCCAGGACGTTCGAGAGCTGCTCCAGGGCGGCCTTGCTGGCCCCGTAGCCGCCCCACGTCTCGTAGCCCTCCACCGCGGCGTCCGAGGTGATGTTGAGGATGGCGCCGCCGCGCTCACGAAGGCTCGGCAGGACGGCCTGGATCAGCGCGAGCGGCGCCAGGACGTTGGTCGCGAACGTCTCGGCGAGGTCCTGGACGGGCTGCTCGGCGAGCCGCGGCATCGGCGTCGTGCCGAGGGTGCTCGCGTTGTTGACCAGGAGGTCGAGCCCCCCGGCGTCCGCCACGGCCGCGGCGAGCGCCGCCCGGTGCCCGGCGTCGGCGACGTCCCCCGCGATCCCGACGGTGCCCCGCCCGAGGTCCGCGGCGGCGGACCGCAAGGCCACGGCGTCGCGCGCGTCGATGATGAGCGTCCAGCCGTCCCGGGCCAGCTCGCGGGCCAGCGCCCTGCCGAGCCCCCGGGAGGCTCCGGTGATCAGTGCCGTCTTCATGCCCTCGACGCTAAGGAACGGCGCGACCCGCGGCATCGGGCGGCGGGTCCCCTGGCCGGTGGGTCATTGGTCGTAGGACTTCCGTCCGCGCCCGCCGCTTGACCGGACATACCGCCCACGGAGGAGCGGATCTCGGGCTTCTGGGACCGGAGGCGGGGACGGCGCGGCCCGCACCTACGACCGCGGGCTGATTCGGGAGGAGGCGGCCAGAGAGTACGGTCTTCACATGCGGGCGCCGGGCGGCACCCGCCGCGGGACACGAGAGGCCGGGATGACCACCGAGGAAGGCCACTGCGGCGATCAGGGCGCGACCCTGCACGCCGTCAGCTCCGCCGTGCTCGCCGTCACCCGGCACCTGTCCGTCCACGAGGTGCTCCAGGTGATCGTCCGCGCCGCCGCGCAGCTCCTGGACGCCCGGTACGCCGCGCTCGGCGTGCCCGACGACGAGGGGTCGTTCGCCGAGTTCGTCGTCGAGGGCGTCTCGGACGAGGAGTGGGAGAGGATCGGCCCGCTGCCCCGCCAGCACGGCATGCTCGCCGCGATGCTGCACGGCGACACGCCCAAGCGGCTCCGCGACATCCGCAGGGAGCCGGAGTTCGAGGGCTGGCCGGTCGCGCACCCCGTCCTCAAGGACTTCCTCGGCGTGCCCATCCGCGACGGCGACGACGTCCTCGGCATCGTCTTCCTGGCCAACAAGCGCAGCCCCGGCGGCTTCACCCAGGACGACGAGGACCTGCTGACCCTCTTCGCCGCGCACGCCGCGATCGCCATGGCCAACGCGCGCCTGTACGAGCACAACCGCGAGCTGACCGTCGTCGCCGAGCGCACCCGGCTCGCCCAGGAGCTGCACGACGCGGTCGCGCAGAAGCTCTTCTCGCTGCGGCTCACGGCGCGCACCGCGTCCGCCCTGGCCGAGCGCGACCCCGTCCGCACCGTCCGGGAGCTGGAGCAGGTGGAGCGGCTCGCCGCCGAGGCCCTCGCCGAGCTCCGCGCCGTGATCTTTGAGCTGCGCCCCGCCGATCTCGCCGACGGGCTGGTCGCCTCCCTGCGCAAGCACATCGAGGTCCTCGACCGGGCGCACGAGACCGCCGTCCGCTTCACCGCCGAGGGCGCCGACGTCCTGCCGGACGAGCACGAGAAGGTCGCCTACCGCATCGCCCAGGAGGCGCTCTACAACGCGCTCCGACACGCCGGTGCGAGCGCCGTGGACGTGAGCCTGACGATCGACGGCGGGCAGGTCGTCCTGGAGGTGGCCGACGACGGCTCGGGGTTCGACCTCACCGAACGCGGCCAGGCGAACGGCGACGCCCAGGGCGGCCTGGGGCTCGCCTCCATGCGCGACCGGGCCTGCTCGATCGGCGGCGCGCTCACCATCGACGCCGCGCCCGGCGAGGGCACGACCGTCCGGCTGGAGGTTCCGCTGTGAATCTCCGCGACGAGGGGGCGGCGGCATGACAACCCGTGAAACGATCAAGGTGCTGATCGTGGACGACCATCCCGTCGTGCGGCAGGGCCTGCGCACCTTCCTCGGCATCCAGGACGACATCGACGTCGTCGGCGAGGCCGAGGACGGCACGTCGGCCGTGACACTGGCCGAATCCCTGGAGCCCGATATCGTGCTGATGGACCTCAAGATGCCGGGCGCCGACGGCTTGGCCGCGCTGACGGAGCTGCGGGCTCGTGGGGTGGCGGCGCGCGTCCTGATCCTGACCAGCGTCACGGAACGCGGACACGTGCTGCCGGCAGTACAGGCAGGGGCCGCCGGGTATCTCTACAAGGACGTCGACCCGCAGGCCCTCGTCCAGGCGATCAGGTCGGTCCACGACGGGCACGTCCTGTTCGCGCCCGACGCGGCGGAGGCGATGCTGCGTCCGGGGCCGGCGTCCGGGGCCGACCGCGGCATGGCCGCGCTGACCGAACGGGAACGGGAGGTGCTCGTGCACATCGCGCGGGGCAGGTCGAACCGGGAGATCGCCCGCGCGCTCGTCGTCTCCGAGAAGACGGTCAAGACGCACGTCAGTAATCTGCTCATGAAACTGGGAGTCCAGGATCGGACGCAGGCGGCCCTCTACGCCGTCCGGCACGGTGTCGGAGCGGCCGGCGAGGCCGCCCGTGACTGAGACAACTCCTCTGACAGGATCGTCATCGAAATTGGTATGAACGTAGCAATCAGGTACGCAGCAGGCAGTGACATCGGGTGCAACCGAGAGAACAACGAGGACTCGGGCTACGCCGGTGCGCGGTTGATCGCGGTCGCCGACGGCATGGGGGGCTATGCCGGCGGCGAGGTCGCGAGCTCGACCGTCATCGGCTCGCTGCGCTCGCTGGACACCGGTGCCCACAATGACGACCTTGTCGAGATCCTCGGCCGCGCGGTGGCCGAGGCCAACGAGAAGTTGCGCATCGTCCGGGAGGAACGCCCCGACCTCAGCCGCATGGGCACCACGCTCACCGCGATGCTGTGGGCCGGGCAGTCCGTCGCGCTGGCGCACATCGGCGACTCGCGCGGCTACCTGCTGCGCGACGGCGAGCTCTTCCAGATGACCCAGGACCACACGATGGACGAGCTGCTCAAGGCGGAGGCCGAGCAGGCGGGCCAGACCGCCGACCCGGCCGAGACGTCCCGGCTGTCCCACGTGCTGTACCGGGTGCTGGACGGACGCGAGGACCGCGAGCCCGACCTGCGGCTCCGCGAGGCCCGGCTGGGCGACCGCTATCTGCTGTGCTCCGACGGCCTCAGCGGTCCCGTCGACGCGCAGAAGATCTACGAGGTGCTGTCCGCCGAGGCCGACCCCCAGCGGGCCGTCGACCGGCTGATCGAGCTCGCCCGCGAGAACGGCGGCCCGGACAACATCACCGCGGTCGTCGCCGACGTCGTCGAGTCCGAGCACATCACCGAGGCCGAGGCGCCGCGGACCGTCGGCGCGGCCGGCCAGGCCTGACCCCCGGGCGCCGCCTCCCCCGAGCCGCGCCCGCCCGTCTGCCTGCCCGCCTGCCCGGTCAGCCTGCCC
>NZ_SMKU01000157.1 GCF_004349215.1 Actinomadura rubrisoli
CCGGCAGCGGGTAGCAACGGCTCAAGCTGCGCCCACGCCCGATCAGTCAACTCACCACCACGCACCACAGACGATCATCCAACCGGACCAGCACCCGCAACACGATCATTTATCAGACACCGCCTAGCGCCTGACGCCGAGGGCGTTGCCTTCAAGAAGAGTTTTTAGGCTGGAGAGGATTTCTGGCCAGCCCTGGCTGACCATGCCGATCAGGGTCGTTCCGGGTTCGTGGGCGTCGTGGATGACGGTCAGCTTGACGGTGTCCTCCCGGGGCTCGATCTCGAAGGTCACCGTCGAGCGGCGCTCGGCGGCCAGTTCGGCGCGGACCTCTTCGGCGACGCCGGCCGCTTTCGCCCACTCTGGCGTGAAGGTGTGCCAGGTGTAGGAGAGGCGGCGGTACGGTTCGGATTCGAGGACGACCTGGCCCGGGTCGGCGATCGTCACGCCCCGTTCCGTCCAGGTGACCTCTGAGCCCGCCTTCCAGTCGCTCTCGAAGCCGACGCCCCAGTAGCGGGTGGTGAAGGCCGGGTCGGTCAGCGCTTGCCAGAGGCGCTCCGGCGTGGTCTCGATGTAGATCGTGTAGACGAACTCACTGTCGGACATGGGCTTGCACTCCAATGCGGTCTTGAGGTCGTTGAGCGCCTGGGCCCGCTTGCGGTCGTACTGGCTGATCCAGCGCTCGGCGATGGCGTTGATCGGGACGGCGTTGAGGTAGTGCAGCTTCTCGCGGCCCCGCCGGACGGTCGTCACGAGATTGGCGGCCTCCAGCACCGCGAGGTGCTTGCTGACCGACTGCCTGGCCATGTCCAGTTCGGTGCAGAGTTCCCGGAGGCTCTGCCCGTTCCGGACGTTCAGGCTGTCCAGCAGCCGGCGGCGGCCGGGGTCGGCCAGCGCCCTGAACACCTCGTCCACGTCCCGTCCCCCAAACATGCAGCCGGATAGCTGCCTGAATGAGGATAGGCAGCTAGTCGGCTGCATGTCAACGTCGCTTCCCGGACGAAGCCGAATGAGACAGCGTCGTCCAGAACGGAAGGTGCGAGTCCGGCTGGGCTACGGTTTGCCAAGGCCATCGATTCCGCAGAGAGCAGACATGAGCACAGCTGCAGTCGAGCACGCCGGCAGCGGCTTCCCCGAAGCCTGGGAGGCCGGGCCGACGGTCGCCCGGATGGTGCTCGGCGCGCAGCTGCGGCGGCTGCGCGAGGCGGACGGGTTCAGCCGCGAGGAGGCGGGCGCCGCCGTCCGCAGGCCCACGGAGTGGATCAGCACCCTCGAACTCGGCCGGGCCAGGCTCAAGCTGCGCGAGGTCGCCGATCTCTGCGCGGCGTACGGCGTCACCGACCAGGCCGCGCGCGCCACGCTGCTGGGCCTCGCCCGGCAGGCGAACGCCCCCGGCTGGTGGTCGCCTTTCCAGGACGTGATCCCGGGCTGGCTGGAGCCCTACATCGGGCTTGAGCAGTCCGCCAGCATCATCCGCGCCTACGAGGCCCAGATCGTCCCCGAGTTACTCCAGACGGGCGACTACACGCGCGCGCTGCTGCACGCGCGCCATCCCGGCGCGCAGGTCGAGCGGATCGTCCAGCTTCGGACGCGGCGGCAGCAGATCCTGTACCGGAGCAGGCCGGTGCGGCTGTGGGCGGTGATCGACGAGGCCGCCCTGCGGCGCGCGTTCGGCAGCCGTCCCGTGGCCTTCGCCCAGTTGGAGCACCTCATCGACATGTGCGACCTGGGGCATGTGACGCTCCAGGTCCTCCCGCTGGAGGCCGAGGCCCCGGCCGTGGCCGGAGGGTCGTTCACGCTGCTGCGCCCGCCCGAGGCCGAGCTGCCGGACGTGGTGTACGTGGGACGGCTGAACGGGGCGATGTACCCGGCGGAGCCCGGGGCCGTGGCGTCCTACTGGCACGTCATGAACTGGCTCGTGCTGGAGGCGGCGCCCGCCTGCTCCACGCCGTCGATCCTGCGGAGGATCCTGCGCGACCTCTGATCTCCCACCAAGCAACAAAAGCCGCATTCCAGACTGTTGATCATGTTCGAGGCATGCCGCGCCGACCGTCCAGAACAAGACAGGACAACTCAACCGGGCCGCTCGTCCCCAGGCGAGCGGTACGGCTGGCACCATGAGCGGCAGGGACCATGGTCTGCACGGGCGACGAGGGCGACTAAGCATGATCGACGACGACGCGCGGCCTCCGGGGCCGGACGACTTCATCGCGGAGCTCAACGCGTTCTACGAATCCTGCAACCGGCCGCCCTACCGCAAGCTCGCGGAGATCTCCGAGCATCTGGGCGAGCTGTACGGCCGGCGCGGGCTGCCCGTCCTGTCGGCCACGGCCGTGTTCGAGGTGCTCGCCGGGCGGCGCAAGCGCGTGCCGTCCTCGGCCTGGGTGGCCAGCTTCATCCTGTGCTGCCAGCGCCGCGCCTGGGAGACCGGCGTCCGGGCCGACGACCCCGGCATCTCCTCCCTCCCCCACTGGCAGGCCAGGCTCCGCGCCGCCCAGGCCGCACCGCCGCCCGCTTCGGACGGCGCCCCGGCCCAGGCCGCGCCGGACGAACAGACCCAGGGCGAGCAGGCCCCGGGCGACGACGCGGACCGGCAGTCGTCCGTCCCTTACGCGCGGACCCCTCCCGAGGCCGACGCCGCCGTTCCCTGCCGCCTCACCGAGGCCCAGCGGACCACGATCGCCGACTACGGTGACCATGGAAGGGCGCTGCTGAACCGGGCGGCGCGGGGCGACACCGACGCCCTCTACCGCATCGCCGTGCTGCTCGGCACCGACTCCGCGCGCGAGCCCGAGGCCGTCGCGCTGCTGATCGAGGCGGCCGCGGCCGGGCATCCCCGCTCCCTCGACCTGCTGGACGCCGACCCCGGCGGGTTCGATCACCTCCAGGCGGCCAGGGACGCCCGCCGTCTCGGCGACGCCGCGACCATCATGGGATCCCCCGCCACGGCGCTCGCCTACTACAAGGCCGCGGTGCAGGGCGGCCTGCTCGACGCCGCCTTCAAGATCACCGAGATCCTGCGGGACGCCGGGACGGAGCACGCCGACTCCTCCTGGCTTGCTCCGGCCGACACCGACGCCCCGAACCGCGGCCGTTCTTAGGGCTTGCGGCCTACGGCGCCGAAGGCGTCCACGGCTTCGGGCTCCTCGCCGACGGTGACCTCGGTCCGCCAGCGCGTCACCGACACCACACCGGGCTCCAGGATCTCCAGCCCCTCGAAGAACCCGGCGATCTGCTCCGGCGTCCGCAGCTTGAGCGGCGCGTTCCCCGACTCGTTCCAGACCTGGACGATCCGGTCGGACGCCTCGCCGTGCACGACGTTCGTCCCGTCGTACATCGCCAGGTGGCTGCCGGACGGCAGCGCCTCCAGCAGCCGCCGCACGATCCCGTACGCCTCGTCGTCGTCGGTGATGAACTCCAGGATCCCCATCAGCGTCAGGGCGATCGGCCGCGTGAAGTCCAGCGAGTCGGCGGCGGCCGCCAGGATGCGCTCGGGATCGCGCAGGTCGGCGTCGATGTAGGCGGTCTTCCCCTCGGGCGTGCTGGTGAGCAGGGCCTGCGCGTGGACCAGGACGAGCGGGTCGTTGTCGACGTAGACGATCCGCGACTCGGGCGCGGCCCGCTGGGCGACCTCGTGGGTGTTGTCCACGGTGGGCAGGCCCGTCCCGACGTCGATGAACTGGCGGATGCCCGCCTCGGCGGCCAGGTACCAGACGACGCGGTTGAGGAACAGGCGGGACGCGCGGGCCAGCCGGGCCACGTCCGGCAGCATGCCGAGGATCTGGTCGCCGACCTCGCGGTCCACGGGATAGTTGTCCTTGCCGCCCAGCCAGTAGTTCCAGATGCGCGCCACGTGGGAGACGCTCGTGTCGATCCCGGGCACGGGACCCTGTTCGGTCATGCGCACTCCTCATCCGCAGGGCGCTGCTGGCATCCCCCATCCTGGCCCCACGGGGGCCATGGCGACAGCGATTCCCTCACTGCCGCCATAGCCGTTCATTTTCCACTGGGCCGTCCTTGAACCGTCAGTCCTCGTCCACGGCGTTCGCGCGGACCTGGGCGGTCGAGGCGTCTAGGGTGACCTCGTGCTCGACCCCGTCCTTGGATGTCACGTCCACCTCCCAGACTGATTTGTCCGGGCGCGGCTCGAAGCCGACCGAGGTGACCTCTCCCGGGACGGCCTTGAGCGCGGCTCCGGCGGCGTCCGAGGCGGTGACCTTCGCGTTCCGCAGTGCCGCCGCGTGGCCCTCCTCTGGACTGTCCGCGCGGTCGGACAGCAGCCTGCCGGTGCCGGAGTCGACGACCACCTCGCGCCATCCGCCGTCCCTGGCCAGGACGTCGATCTCCCAGACCGCGCGACCCGCGTCGTCGTCCAGCTCGACCTCCTCGACCGCGCCCGGGACGGCCTTGAGCGCGGCGTTCGCCGCCTGCGCCGCCGTCACCGGCGTGGGCGTGCCGGGCGTGTCCGGAGCGTTCCCGGCGGCGAGCGCGGTGGCGGCGCCGCCGCCCGCGAGCGCGGTCGCGGCGACCGCGGTCACCAGCAGCCGGCGGCCCGTGAGCAGGGAGCGGGCGTCGATCCTCATGGAAGTCCTCCTCGGGTTCCGCGTCGCGGCCGGGCGCTCCCGGCCGCCGTACGAGAACCACCCTGCCGGGGGTTCCTGAGGCCGGGCTGAAGCGACCTGAAGTCGCCTTCAGGAAGGGTTTGGCAGTCTGGGGGCATGCGGCTGCTGATCGTGGAGGACGAGAAACGCCTGGCCATGTCCCTGGCGCGGGGGCTGACGGCCGAGGGGTTCGTGGTGGAGGTCGTCCATGACGGGGCCGCGGGGCTGGAGCTGGCGACCGCGCGGGAGTACGACCTGATCGTCCTGGACATCATGCTGCCCGGGATGAACGGCTACCGGGTGTGCTCGGCGCTGCGCGCGGCGGGCGACGACACGCCGATCCTCATGCTGACCGCCAAGGACGGCGAGTACGACGAGGCCGAGGGCCTCGACACCGGCGCGGACGACTACCTCACCAAGCCGTTCTCGTACGTGGTGCTCGTCGCCCGCGTCCGGGCCCTGCTGCGCCGCCGGACGCGGGGCGCCGCGCCGTCCATGGTGCTGGGCGATCTGCGGGTCGATCCGGGGGCGCGGCGCGTGTTCCGGGGGGACGAGGAGGTGGAGCTGACGGCCAAGGAGTTCGCGGTGCTGGAGCACCTGGCGGCGAACGCGGGCCAGGTCGTGTCGAAGGCGCAGATCATGGAGGCCGTCTGGGATTTCGCCTACGACGGCGATCCCAACATCGTCGAGGTGTACGTGAGCGCGCTGCGCCGCAAGCTCGACGTCCCGTTCGGGCGCCGGTCGATCGCGACGGTGCGGGGAGCCGGGTACCGGCTGGCCCGCGACGGGGGCGCCTGACATGCGCGTCCGGGCCGGGCGCCGCCTGGGCTCGGTCCGGGCCCAGGCGACGATGGGCGCGACCGCCGTGGTCGCCGCCGCGCTGGTCGCGGCCGGGCTCGCGGTGGTGCTCCTGCTGCGCGCGAGCCTCGGCGGGCAGACCGGGCTGCGGGCGGAGGTGACCGCCCGGGAGGTGGCCTCGCAGCTCGCGGCCGGCACGTCCTACGCGGCGCTGGACCTTCCGGACGGGGACGAGCATCCCGTGCAGGTCGTCGGCGAGGACGGGCGCGTGCGCGCGGCCAGCGAGGATTTGCGCGCCATCGACGGGACCGGGTCGCGGGAGGTGCGCCCCTCGTCCGTCCCGGGCCCTGGCGGGTCCGGGTCGGACGACGACTCCGATGACGACGATCCCGGGCGCGGGGAGGTCTCCGGCGATGACCCGCACTTGTCCACCGGCCGCGCGACCGTGGAGGACCACACCGCGACCTACCGCTTCGCGGCCGTGGAGGTGACCACGCCCGCGGGCGAGACCGTCACCGTGTACGCGGGCGCCGACCTCGCCGCCGCCCGCGACGCCGTCGGCACGGTCGTCCGGTCGATGCTGGCCGGGCTCCCCCTGCTGCTCGCCGTGGTCGCGGCCGTGACCTGGCTGGTCACGCGCCGGGCGCTGCGTCCGGTGGAGGCCGTCCGCGCCGAGCTGGCCGAGATCACCGTGGCGGGCGACCTGGCCCGGCGGGTCCCGGTGCCGGACTCGCGGGACGAGGTCGCCGAGCTGGCCGCCACCACGAACGAGACGCTCGCCGCGCTGGAGTCGTCGGTGGCGCGGCAGCGCGGTTTCGTCGCCGACGCCTCGCACGAGTTGCGCAGCCCGATCGCGTCGCTGCGCACGCAGCTGGAGGTCGCGGCCGCGCATCCGGAGCTGCTGGACGTGGACGGCCTGGTGGACGACGTCGTCCGGCTCCAGCACCTGGCCGCCGACCTGCTGCTCCTCGCGCGGATCGACGCGGGCGACCGTCCCCCGGCCCGTCGGCTGGCGCTCGCCGGGCCGGTGCGGGAGGAGGTGCGGCGCCGGGCGGCGGGGCGCGTGCCCGTCGAGGCGTCGTTCGAGGACGATCCGCTGGTCATGGGCGTCCCCGGGCGGCTGGCCCGGGTGGCCGGCAACCTGCTGGACAACGCCGCGCGACACGCGGACCGGGCCGTCCGCCTCGTCCTGCGCGAGGAGGACGGGACGGCGGTGCTGCGGATCTGCGACGACGGGCCGGGGGTGCCGCCCGCCGACCGCGAGCGGATCTTCGAGCGGTTCGTCCGGCTGGACGACGCCCGCAGCCGCGACGAGGGCGGCGCCGGGCTCGGCCTGGCCATCGCGCGGGACCTGGTCCGCGCGCACGGCGGGACGCTCACGGTCGGCGAGGCCCCGGAGGGCGGCGCGCTCTTCGAGGTCCGCCTGCCGGTCGCGGGGCCCGCCTGACGGGACGGACCGGGACGGACGGGGCCCGCCTGACGGACGGGCCGGGGCGGTGCGCCGGGGCTATTTGAGGAGTTGGCGGGCCATGACCATGCGCTGGATCTGGTTGGTGCCCTCATAGATCTGGGTGATCTTGGCGTCGCGCATCATCCGCTCCACCGGGAAATCACGCGTATACCCATACCCGCCCAGCAACTGCACCGCATCCACCGTCACATCCGACGCCAACGTCTTACACGCCGACGACACAAACGTCAGATCCGCCACCCGCTCCCCCCGCATCACCCGCTCGGACTTGACCGCCGCGTGATAGGTCAACTGCCGCGCCCCCTCCAACCGCATCGCCATATCCGCCAACATGAACCGCACCCCCTGGAAATCGGCGATCGGCTGCCCGAACTGACGGCGTTCCTTCACATACCCCACCGCATGGTCCAGCGCCCCCTGCGCGATCCCCAGCGCTTGGGCGGCGATGGTGATCCGGGTGTGGTCCAACGTGGCAAGGGCCGTCTTGAACCCCGACCCCTCCGCCCCGATCATCCGATCCGCCGGAATCCGCACCCCGTCCAGGATGACCTGCCGGGTCGGCGACCCCTTGATCCCCAACTTGCGCTCGGCAGGCCCGAACGACACCCCCGCATCCTCCCGGTCCACCACGAACGCCGAGATCCCCCGCGACCCCACCCCCGGATCGGTCACCGCCATCACCGTGTAAAACCGCGACACCCCCGCATTGGTGATCCACATCTTCGCCCCGTCCAACACCCAATGATCACCATCACGCACCGCCCGGGTCCGCATCGCCGCCGCATCCGACCCCGCCTCGGCCTCCGACAACGCATAGGAGAACATCGCCTCCCCCCGCGCCACCGGCCCCAAGAACCGCCGCTTCAACCCCTCCGACCCCGCCAACAACAACGGCACCGTCCCCAGCTTGTTCACCGCCGGGATCAACGACGACGACGCACACACCCGCGCCACCTCCTCGATCACGATCACCGCCGCCAGCGCATCGGCCCCCGCACCCCCATACGCCTCCGGCACATGCACCGCATGCATCCCCGCACCCACCAGCGCATCCAGCGCCTCCTGCGGAAACCGCGACTCCTCATCCACCACCGCCGCGAACGGCGCCACCCGCGCCTCACACAACTCCCGCACCGACGCCCGCAACATCTCATGCTCATCCGACGGCGCATACGTGGGAAAATCAGGGTTCATGTCCTGAATGCTACCGGCCAGTACACTGACCCGGCCGATGCAGGTCCCGCCTCCCTTTGGGCAAGTCTCCCTAGAGGCCGTGACCGCGAACCGAGAGGAGCCCGCCTTGGCGCACCGGCTGACGGTCATCGGAACCGGCTATCTCGGCGCGACCCATGCCGCGTGCATGGCCGACCTGGGATTCGAGGTCCTCGGCCTCGACGTGGACGAGGAGAAGGTCGCCCGGCTGTCGGCCGGCGACCTGCCGTTCTACGAGCCCGGCCTCGAACCCCTGCTGCGCAGGGGCCTGGCGAGCGGGCGGCTGCGGTTCACCTCGTCCTACGCGGAGGCGGCCGAGTTCGGCGACGTGCACTTCCTGTGCGTCGGCACCCCGCAGAAGGCCGGGGAGTACGCGGCCGACCTGTCCTACGTCAACGGGGCGGTGGACGCCCTGGCGCCGCTGCTGCGCCGCCCATGCCTGCTCGTCGGCAAGTCCACCGTGCCGGTCGGGACGGCCGAGCGGCTGGCCGGGACCTTGGCGCGGCTCGCCCCGGCGGGCGGCGACGCCGTCCTCGCCTGGAATCCGGAGTTCCTGCGCGAGGGGTTCGCCGTCCAGGACACCCTGCACCCCGACCGGATCGTGGCCGGGCTCCCCGCCGAGCAGGGCGCCGCCGAGCACGCCGAGAAGGTGCTGCGGGAGGTGTACGCGACGATGCTCGCCGCCGGGGTCCCGTTCATCACCGCCGACTACCCGACGTCCGAGCTGGTGAAGGTGTCGGCGAACGCCTTCCTGGCCACCAAGATCTCCTTCATCAACGCGATGGCGGAGGTCTGCGAGGCCGCGCACGCCGATGTGACGAAGCTCTCGGAGGCCCTGTCGTACGACGACCGAATCGGCGGCCGGTTCCTCGGCCCGGGCCTCGGCTTCGGCGGCGGGTGCCTGCCCAAGGACATCCGCGCGTTCATGGCCCGCGCCGGCGAGCTCGGCGCCGACCAGGCCCTCACGTTCCTGCGCGAGGTCGACGAGATCAACATCCGGCGCCGGATCCGGATGGTGGACCTCGCCCGGCAGCAGCTCGGCGGCTCGTTCATCGGACGGACGGTCGGGGTCCTCGGCGCGGCGTTCAAGCCCGACTCCGACGACGTCCGCGACTCGCCCGCGCTGGACGTGGCGGCCTCCATCCGCGCGCAGGGCGGGAAGGTGACGGTGTACGACCCGCAGGCCATGCGCAACGCCCGCCGCGCCCAGCCGTCCCTGGACTTCGCCGACTCCACCCTGTCCGCCGTGCGGGGCGCGCACGTCGTGCTCCTGCTCACCGAGTGGAAGGTGTTCCGCGAGATGGACCCGGGCGACCTCGCGGAGGTCGTCGCCGAGCGCAGCATCCTGGACGGCCGCAACGCGCTGGACCCCGAGCTCTGGCGCGCCGCCGGGTGGAACTACCGGGCGCTCGGACGGCCCTGACGGAGGGCCGAACGACCTGACGGACGGCGGGAACGATCGGCCCGCGGGCGCTGTTGTCGTGGGCATGGCTGATGCTTTCGCCGACCAGGACGTGATCCGGCGGCTGTTGAACGAGTCCGAGACGTGGGCGTTCGTGGGGCTTGGCGACAACCCCGACCGCGAGGTCTACTCGCAGGCCCGGCTGCTGCAGGAGCGCGGGAAGCGGATCATCCCGGTGCACCCGTCCGGGGCCGAGGTGCTGGGCGAGAAGGGCTACGGGTCGCTGGCCGACCTGCCCGACGGCTCCGCCGTGGACGTGGTGGGGGTGTACCGGCGCGCCGAGTACGCGGGCGCCGCCGTGGACGAGGCGATCGCGGCGGGCGCGAAGGCCGTGTGGCTGCCGCTCGACGTGATCGACGAGGCCGCGGCGCGGCGCGCGAGGGACGCCGGGCTGGACGTGGTCATGAACCGCTGCCCGGCGGTCGAGTGGGCCCTGCGCCGCCACCGCCCGTGAGAGGCCCTCAGAGGCTCTCTCGGAGGCGCGCGCCCTTGGCCTTGGCCTGGTCGTAGAGGTCCCGCTGGAAGCCGGTCATCCTCGCCTGGAGCCCCTCGTCGGACGCGGCGAGGATCCGGACGGCCAGGAGCCCGGCGTTGCGGGCTGCCCCCACGGCGACCGTGGCGACCGGGACGCCCGCGGGCATCTGGACGATCGACAGCAGCGAGTCCATCCCGTCCAGGTACTTCAGCGGGACCGGCACGCCGATGACCGGGAGCGGCGTCACGGAGGCGAGCATGCCCGGCAGGTGCGCGGCCCCGCCGGCGCCCGCGATGATCACGCGGAGCCCGCGCCCGGCGGCGCCCTCGCCGTAGGCGATCATGTCGTGCGGCATCCGGTGCGCGGAGACGACGTCGGCCTCGTGGGCCACGCCGAACTCCTCCAGCGCCTCGGCGGCGGCCTTCATCACGGGCCAGTCGGAGTCGCTGCCCATCACCACGCCCACCAGCGGCGCCGTCATCGCCCGTCCCCCGTCCCGGTGCCCCAGCGCAGGTAGTCGGCCGCGTGCCGGGCCCGCTCGCGGACCTCGGCGAGGTCGCCGCCGAGCGCGGTGACGTGGCCGATCTTGCGGCCCGGCCGGACGTCCTTGCCGTAGAAGTGGACCTTGACGCCCGGATCGTGGGCCATCACGTGGATGTAGCGGCGGTACACGTCCGGGTCGTCGCCGCCCAGCACGTTCGCCATGACGGTGTACGGGGCGGTGGGCTCGGTGGAGCCGAGGGGCAGGTCCAGGACGGCGCGCAGGTGCTGCTCGAACTGGGACGTGCGGGCGCCCTCGATCGTCCAGTGCCCGGAGTTGTGCGGGCGCATGGCCAGCTCGTTCACCAGCAGCCCGCCGGGCCCGTCCCCGGACGGCGGGGTCTCGAACAGCTCCACCGCGAGCAGGCCGACGACGCCGAGTTCGTCGGCGACGGCCAGGGCGAGCCTCTGCGCCTCGGCGGCGAGGTCGCGGGACAGGCCGGGCGCCGGCGCGATCACCTCCACGCAGATGCCGCCCTGCTGGACGGTCTCCACGACCGGGTACGCGGCGCCCTGCCCGTAGGCGGAGCGGGCGACGACGGCGGCCAGCTCGCGCCTGAACGGAACGTGCCGCTCGACCATCAGGTCGACGCCTTCGGCGAGGAGGCGGCCGACCAGCTCCCGCGCCCGGGCGCCGAGGTCGTCGATCACCCAGACGCCCTTGCCATCGTAGCCGCCGCGGGTGGCCTTGAGGACCAGCGGGGTGCCGTGCTCCCGCGCGAAGCCCTCCAGCGCCGGGATCGGCCCGGACGGCGGCAGGTGGGCGTAGGCGGGGCAGGGGACGCCGATCCCGGTGAGCCGCTCGCGCATCACCAGCTTGTCCTGGGCGTGCGCCAGGGCGGCCGATCCGGGGTGGCACGACACGCCCGACTTCTCCAGGTCCCGGATGTGCGGCCCGGGGACGTGCTCGTGATCGAAGGTCACGACGTCGCAGCCCTTGGCGAACGCCCTCAGGTCGTCCAGGGACCGGTCGTCCCCCACCCGGACGTCGGCCACGACCCGCGCGGCCGAGTCGCCCGGGGACGCGGCCAGCACGCGCAGGGGGACGCCGAGCGCGATCGCGGCCTGCTGCGTCATCCGGGCCAGTTGGCCGCCGCCCGCCATCCCGACGACCGGCATCTGAGCTGGAAGTGTCACGTCAGAAGGCTATCGGCCGGGATGACGAGGTTCGCCCCGAACGAATCGGCCGTTCCGGACGTCGAACGTGTGTGGACGCCGCGAGGAGGGGGAGGGTGACGGGAACCGCACGGACGGTATGAAACGTTCATGTTCCGGCGCCCCCGGTGCCTCATGCGTCTATCCTCGTTGTGCTCCCGCAGAAGCCGCCGCGCCACCGGCAGCGGCGCCGCAGCCGAAGTCCGGAAGGACGGTTCCCCTTCGTGAGCCTGGTCGCCAATCTCCAACGGCGGTTCGCGCACCTCGTGCGCGAGCTCGCGAAGTTCGGCAGCGTGGGCGCCATCGCGTTCGTGATCACGGTCGCGCTCGGCAACGGCATGCACACCGGGCTCGGAATGGGCCCGCTGACGTCGAACGCCATCGCGACGATCGTGGCGACGACCTTCTCCTACCTGGCGAACCGCTATTGGACGTTCCGGCACCGCGACCGCGCCGGCCTCGGCCGCGAGTACGTGCTGTTCTTCGCGCTGAACGGCGTCGGCCTGGTGATCACGGAGCTGTTCATCGGCTTCACCCACTACGTGCTGGGGCTGTCGGACGCGATCTCCTACAACGTCTCGCTGGTGATCGGTACCGGCGTGGCCACGCTGTTCCGGTTCTGGTCGTACAAGAAGTGGGTGTTCCTGCCCACGACGGCCCCGCAGGTCGCTCCCGCGTCCGGGCTGCCCGAGGCGCCCGCCGGTACGCCCGGGGACGTCCCCGCCGCGCAGGACGCGCCGGAGGGGCACCCGGCCAACGGCCGTCCGCTCCCGTCCCACCGGCTGGGCCATCCGCTGGACGCGCACTCCGCCGAGGACTACGCCCAGTTCACCCAGTCCCGCTGAGCGGGCGGTCCGGGTGATCAGGCGGTCCTGCTGGTCAGGCGGTCCCGCCGATCACGAGGTCGCGGTGCTCACGCGGGGCCGATGACCACGCGTTCCGCGGCGAGCCTGGCCTCGGCGGCCTGCCGCAGGAAGACGCCGAAGACGGCCGGACGGGACTGGATCAGCTCCAGCCGCCCGCCGTCCACCACGGCCAGGGAGCGGGCCAGGTAGAGCCCGAGCCCGGTGCCCTTCCCGCCGCTCACGCTCCGCTCGAAGATCCGGGGCTCCAGCTCCGGCGGGATCCCGGCGCCCTCGTCGCCGACCTCGACCACCACCGAGCCGACCCCCGGCTTGGTGTTGATGGTGACGGTGCCCGCGCCGTGCATGAGCGAGTTGTCCAGCAGCGTCGCGACGATCTGGGAGAGCCCCTCGGGGTTGGTCATGCCGACGAGCCCCTGCTGGCCGGTCATCCGGACGTCCCGCCCGTCCCGCCGGAAGATGGGCCGCCACTCCTCGACCTGCTGGGCGATGATGTCGTCGACCGGGGACGCGACCGCGCCGCCGGTGCGGTCGTGCCGGGCGCGGGCGAGCAGCTGCTCGACGACCGCGACCAGCCGCTCGGTCTGGGCGACCGCCGCGGCGCCCTCCTCCCGGACGACGTCCGGGTAGTCGGCCGCCTCGATCATCTCCTCCAGCCGCATGGACAGGGCGGTCAGCGGGGTGCGGAGCTGGTGGCTGGCGTCGGAGGCGAACTCGCGGCTGGCGGCGAGCAGGTCGGCGATCCGGACGGCGCTGCGGTCCAGCACCTCGGCGACCCGGTCGACCTCCGGGATCCCGTAGCGGCGGCGGCGCGGGCGGGCGTTGCCGGTGCCGAGCCGGTCGGCGGTCGTGGCGAGGTCGATGAGCGGGAGGGTGAGCTTGCGGGCCTGGTACATGGCGAGGCCGACGGTGACGGCGACGCCGAGAAGGGCCAGGCTCCCGATGAGCACCATCAGCCGCAGCGCCTCGTCCTGGACCCCGGCGGTGGGACGCGAGACCCGCACCCGGACGCCGCCCCCGGAGCCGGCGGCGGTGAGCACCGGCTCGTCCCGGCCGGGACGCGGGCCCGCGTGGACGGTCCGGCCGTCCGGCAGCGTGATGACGATGTGCCGGCCGGGGTACTCCTGGGCGATCTTGTCGCCGGCGAGGGGCTGGCGCGTCTCGATGCCGTAGCCGACGCCGCCGACGATGGCGGACGCCTCCCGCTCCAGCGACCGCTCGGCCTCCTCGTAGATGAGCTTGTGGGTGGCGAAGGCGAGGGGTATGCCGAGCAGCAGGATCGCGACGACCGCCACCGCGAGCGTCGACAGGAGGAGTCGGCGCCTCATCAGGGCTCCTTCAAGGTGTAGCCACGGCCGTGCGGCGGTTCCCCGGGCCTCTCGGGACGGCCCGGGGACGGCCCGCACGGTCGTGGCGGCCGGAGCTAGTCGCCGCGTTCGAACCGGAAGCCGACGCCCCGCACGGTGGTGATGTAGCGGGGACTGCCGGCGTCGTCGCCGAGCTTGCGGCGCAGCCAGGAAATGTGCATGTCGAGCGTCTTGGTGGAACCCCACCAGTTGGTGTCCCACACCTCGCGCATGATCTGTTCGCGGGTCACGACCTTGCCGGCGTCGCGGACGAGGACGCGCAGCAGGTCGAACTCCTTGGTGGTCAGCTGGAGCTCCTGGTCGCCCATCCAGGCCCGGCGCGACTCGGCGTCGATCCGCACCCCCTGGACGATCGGCGTCTCGGTGCTCCCCCGGCGCAGCAGCGCGCGCACCCGCGCGAGCAGCTCGGCGAGCCGGAACGGCTTGGTGACGTAGTCGTCGGCCCCGGCGTCGAGCCCGACGACGGTGTCGACCTCGTCGGCCCGGGCGGTGAGGATCAGTATGGGCACTCCATGCCCCTCGGCACGCACCCTGCGGGCGACTTCGAGGCCGTCCAGCTCGGGCAGGCCCAGGTCGAGGACGATGAGGTCCACGCCGCCCCCGAGCGCCCGCTCCAGTGCCTGCGGGCCGTCGGGGCTGACTTCGACGGTGTACCCCTCGCGACGCAGCGCGCGGGCGAGAGGCTCGGAGATGGACGTGTCGTCCTCGGCGAGCAGTACTGAGGTCATGGACCGATCGTATGGCCATTCTTGAACATTGCCCGGTCGCCGCCGCGCTCTTGACCTGCGGTTTGCCACTCGTAGTACATCCTCGAACACCATCAATTACGACTAAATCCAGAGAGGGCCGTCAAAACGCCCCTCTCCCCGGTGGCCGGATCAGCCGAGGACGGCGACCCCGGAGACGGGCAGCACAAGAGAATCGGTTCCAGAATCGCCGTTGACGCCGTTTTCCAAGTGAATTACGGAATTCGAGGCGAGCAGCAGGCAGGCTCCGGGGGCGGGCGGCGGCTCCATCAGGACGGCCGTCGGCAGCCGGACCGGACCGCCGCCGAGGTTGGCCGCCACGCACACCCCGCCGCGCCGCATCGCCAGCCAGCGCGCGCCGCTCCCGGCGACGCCGTCGTCGCTCTCGATGTCGCGGCCCACCTCGACGCGGACCGCGGTCAGGCGCGGGTCGTTCAGCTCGGGCCTGTCCCGGCGGAGCGCGATCAGGGCCCGGTGCCATTCGAGCAGGTCGCGGTGGGGCGCCTTGCCGGGCTCGGCCCAGTCGAGCACCGAGCGCCGGAACGTGTCCACAGCCTGTGGATCGGGGACCGCGCCCGTCCAGCCGTGCCGCGAGAACTCCCTGCGGCGGCCCTCGCTCACCGCCCGCGCCAGCCCGGGGTCCACGTGGTCGGTGAAGTAGCACCACGGCGTGGACGCGCCCCACTCCTCGCCCATGAACAGCATCGGCGTGAACGGCGCGAGCAGGAGCAGCGCCGCGCCGATCTTGAGGTGGGCCGGGGGGAGCGTGGCGCCGATCCGGTCGCCGGAGGCGCGGTTGCCCACCTGGTCGTGGTTCTGCAGGAACCCCACGAAGCGGTGCGCGGGCGTGGTCCGCACGTCCACCGGACGGCCGTGGCGCCGCCCCCGGTAGGTCGACATGGTCCCGTCGTGGACGAAGACGCTCGTCAGGGCCTTCTGGAGCGTCTCCAGGGAGCCGAAGTCGCAGTAGTAGCCCTGCCGTTCGCCGGTCAGCGCCGCGTGCAGGGCGTGGTGGAAGTCGTCGCTCCACTGCGCGTCGAGTCCGTACCCGCCCGCCTCCCGGGACGTCACCAGCCGCGGGTCGTTCAGGTCGGACTCGGCGATGAGGAACAGTTCCCGTCCCAGGTGCGCGGACAGCCCGGCCACGGCGCCCGCCAGTTCCTCCAGGACGTGCACGGCGCGGTCGTCGGTGATGGCGTGGACGGCGTCGAGCCGCAGCCCGTCGAAGTGGTAGTCGCGCAGCCACATCAGCGCGTTCTGGACGACGAACGCGCGGACCTCGTCCGAGCCTTCCTGGTCGAAGTTCACCGCGTCGCCCCAGGGCGTGCCGTGGGCGCCGGTGAAGTACGGCCCGTAGCTGCCCAGACGGTTCCCGTCCGGGCCCAGGTGGTTGTAGACGACGTCCAGGACGACGGTCAAGCCGTGCGCGTGTGCGGCGTCCACGAAGTGTTTCAGCCTGTCGGGACCGCCGTACGGCTCGTGAGGCGCCCACAGGTGGACTCCGTCGTACCCCCAGCCGTGATGGCCGGGGAACGAGGCGACGGGCAGGATCTCGACGGTGTCGACGCCGAGCGCGACCAGGTGTTCGAGCCGCTCGGCCGCCGCCGCGAACGTCCCTTCCGGCGTGAACGTGCCGACGTGCAGTTCGTACAGGACGCTTCCGGGCAGCGGCCGCCCGTGCCAGTGCTGGTCGGTCCAGGTGTACCGGCCGTGCTCGTAGACGCGGCTCTGACCGTGCACGCCGTTGGGCTGCCAGGGGGAACGGGGATCCGGCAGGACCTCATCGGAGCCGTCCAAGACGAAGCCGTAGTCCGTTCCGTGGCCGGCGTGCGGCACCTCGGCCCCCCACCAGCCGGGACGGCCGTCCTGAGGACTCATGGGGTGCCGGGTGAGATCGGGACCGGTACCGGTCGCGACCTCCACCCGTTCGGAGCCGGGCGCCCACACCTCGAACCAGGCACTCACCGGCCGGCCTCCCGCGTCGCCCCGCGTACTCAACGATCGACCTCCCTGGGCACGAGCAGCGCGACGGGCAGATGGGCGAAGACCTTGCCGACATCGAGGGCCGGGCCCCAGTGCATCGCGCCGGACAGCACGTCACGCCAGCCCTGGCGGCCGAGGTCCACGACGGTGCCCCCCGGCCGTCCCGTCCCGGCGAGGCGCTCCAGGCCGGCGGGCAACCGCGTGGCGAGCGTGACCGCGCCGCCGCGGAAGAACGACACGACGTGGTCGGCGGCGGGACCCTGCGCGGCGACCGGCTCGTACCGGGCGGACGGGCCGAACCACTCGGGGCGCGACCGGCGCAGCCGCAGCGCGCGCGAGGTCACCAGTAGCTTCTCGTCGTCCACGTCCCTGGGCGGGCGGCCCCTGTCGAGCCGGGAGAGGCGCTTGCGGCGCCGCCCGTAGTCCACCCGCCGCCTGTTGTCGGGGTCGACCAGCGCGAGGCCGGTCAGCTCGCAGCCCTGGTACACGTCCGGGACGCCCGGCATGGTGAGCTGCACGAGCTTCTGCCCGAGCACGTTCACCCGCGCGTACGGCTCCAGCCGCGCCACGAAGGCGGTCAGGTCGGCGACAAGGTCGGCATCGGACAGGACGCGCCGCGCGTGGGCGAGGACGGCCTCCTCATAGGCGGAATCTTCCTCGGCCCAGGACGTGCGTGTCTTGGCCTCGCGCATCGCCTTGACGAGGAACTCCGAAAGACGGTTCTTGGTGAGGGGCCAGGCGCCCACGAGCGTCTGCCAGAACAGGTAGTCCAGATCAGGTTCGAGGGGCGATTCACTCGGCCCCCACCATGCCCGCCACCGTCTGACCGCATCCGCCCACTCGCCCGGGAGCTCCGTCAGGACGGTGAGCCGGGCGCGCACGTCCTCCTGGCGCTTGGTGTCGTGGGTGGACAGCGTCGTCATGGTCAACGGCCAGTCGCGGGCGAGCCGGACGCAATGCGCGTGGAAGTCGGCCGGGCTCACCGAGAACCGTCCGGGATCGCCACCGACCTCGTTCAGGGCGGCCAGGCGGTTCCAGCGGTAGAACGCCGTGTCCTCCACGCCCTTGGCGGCCAGCGGCGCCGAGGTCTGCTGGAAGCGGACGATGAACTCGGGGTCGGCGTCGTCACCGCGCCCGAGGGCCAGCCGGACGACGGTGTCCAGGTCGCCGTGCAGTTCCTCCGGCAGGTGGGCGCGCGCGCGGCGCGCGGCCTCCTCCAAGACCTCCACGGCCTGCGGAGGTGCCTCCTCCCCCGGCACGACGTAGGCGCGGTAGACGGGCATCGCCACGAGCAACTCGACCAGCGCGCGTTCGAGCCCCGCACGGGACGCCTCCCCCTGCCCTCCGCCCCGTCCTACGACTCGGCGGAGGACGCGCAACAGCCGGTCGATCTCGGGCTTGAGGCCGTGCGTGGCGGCGTGGAGGCGGCCGTCGCGCTCGACCTCCTCGAACCGCTCCGGACCGCCCGTGAGCGACACGTAGACCTCGGTGAGCGGCTTCTCGCCGTCCGGGTCGGCGAACAGCCCGCCGATCATGCCGAGCGAGTCGTATCCGGTGGTCCCCGCGCACGGCCAGTCCACCGGCAGCCGCTCGTCGCCCTCGGTGATCTTCTCGACCAGCACCCAGCGCCCCCGCGCCGCCCGGGAGAGCCGCCTCAGGTAGCCGCGCGGATCGGCGAGACCGTCGGGATGGTCGATCCGCAGCCCGTCCACCAGGCCCTCCTCGGCCAGGCGCAGCAGCAGCCCGTGCGTCCGGTCGAAGACCTCGGGCTCCTCCTGGCGCAGCGCGATCAGCCCGGAGATGTCGAAGAACCGCCGGTAGTTGGGCTCGCCCTCGCCGGGCAGGACGATCCGCCCGCCGCCCGCGTCCCAGTCGACGTCGAACCACCGCGCGTACGGCGAGGACGGCCCCTCGGCCAGCACGGCGGCCAGCGGCAGGTTGAGATCGTGCGGCACCGGGACCGCCATGTGGTTGGGCACGACGTCCACCAGCAGGCGCAGCCCGTGTGCGCGGAACCGGGCCGCCATCGCGCCGAACGCCTCCGCGCCGCCCAGCTCGTCCGACGGCCGGGCGTGGTCGACGACGTCGTACCCGTGCGCGGACCCGGGCGCCGCCTGGAGGATCGGGGACAGGTAGACATGCGACACGCCAAGGGCCGCGAGGTACGGCGCCAGCACCGCGGCCTCCGCGAACCCGAATTGGCCGTCCGGCGTGCCGCGCAGTTGGAGCCTGTAGGTACCGGACGGGGGTGCGGCGAAGTCATCTTCCGCCGGCACGGTCTCCTCGGCCATGTGTTCCTCGGACACGACTTCCTCAGGGGGTTCCTCCCCGGACTCTCCGGGGACCGGTTCCTCTAGGGCGGGCTCCGCATCGGCCATGGCCCGGTCGAAGACGGGCATGGCCTGCTCAGACACGGCGGAGCACCTGGATGGAGCGTGCGCCGACCGGCACCGTCTCGCGGGCCTTCACCACGGGCGACTCCTCCTCGGCCAGCAGCGGGTCGGCGGTGTCGAGCACTCTGATCCACATCTGCCCGTACGGGACGGGCGGCAGGACGAACGGCAGGTCTCCCTCGTAGGCGTTGATCAGCAGGAGGAACGAGTCGTCCCGGACCTGCCGCCCGCGCCGGTCGGGCTCGCCGATCGCGTCCCCGTTCAGGAAGACGTTCAGCGACTTGTTGAAGCCGGCCGCCCAGTCCTTGTCGGCCATCTCGTCCCCGCCGGGCGTGAACCACACCAGGTCGGGCAGGTCCTCCGCGACCGTGTCGGCGCCCGGCCCGGCGTCGTGCGCCTTCCGCAGGTCGCTCTTGCGCTGGTCGCTGCTGCGCTGGTCGCCGCGGAAGAAGCGCCTCCGCCGGAACACCGGATGCTCGGTGCGCAGCTTGGACAGGCGGCGGACGAAGTCCAGCAGCGGGCCGCGCTCGTCGAAGAACGTGTCGTCGCGCAGGCCCGTCCAGTCGATCCAGGAGAGCTCGTCGTCCTGGCAGTAGGCGTTGTTGTTGCCGCGCTGGGTGCGGCCCAGCTCGTCGCCGTGCGAGAGCATCGGCACGCCCTGCGACAGGAACAGCGCCGTCAGGAAGTTGCGTTTCTGGCGCTCGCGCAGCGCGATGATGTCCAGGTCCTCCACCGGGCCCTCGTGACCGCAGTTCCACGACCGGTTGTCGTCGCTGCCGTCCCGGTTGCCCTCGCCGTTGGCGTCGTTGTGCTTGGAGTCGTACGACACCAGGTCGTGCAGCGTGAACCCGTCGTGGCAGGTCACGAAGTTGATCGAGGCGAGCGGGCGGCGCCCGTCGTCGGCGTACAGGTCGGACGACCCGGTCAGCCGGGACCCGAACTCCGGCATCACGCCCGGCTGCCCGCGCCAGAAGTCGCGCATGGTGTCGCGGTACTTGCCGTTCCACTCCGTCCACAGCGGGGGGAAGTTGCCCACCTGGTAGCCGCCCTCGCCCACGTCCCACGGCTCGGCTATCAGCTTCACCTGCGAGACCACCGGGTCCTGCTGGACGAGGTCGAAGAACGCCGACAGCCGGTCGACCTCGTGCAACTCGCGGGCCAGCGTCGCCGCGAGGTCGAACCGGAACCCGTCCACGTGCATCTCGGTCACCCAGTACCGCAGCGAGTCCATGATCAGCTGGAGGACGTGCGGGCTGCGCATCAGCAGGCTGTTCCCGGTGCCCGTCGTGTCCATGTAGTAGCGCGGGTCGTCGTCGGTGAGCCGGTAGTAGGAGGGATTGTCGATCCCCCGGAACGACAGCGTCGGCCCCAGGTGGTTGCCCTCGGCGGTGTGGTTGTAGACCACGTCGAGGATGACCTCGATGCCCGCCTCGTGCAGCGCCTTCACCATCGCCTTGAACTCCAGCACCTGCTCGCCGCCCTGCCCCGACGAGGAGTACTCGCCGTGCGGCGCGAAGAAGCCGATGGTGTTGTAGCCCCAGTAGTTCCGCAGCCCCCGCCTGGTCAGCGCGTCGTCGTGGACGAACTGGTGGACCGGCATCAGTTCCACGGCCGTCACGCCGAGCGACCGCAGATGATCGGTGATCACCGGATGGCCCAGCGCCGCGTACGTGCCGCGCAGCCCCGGCGGGATCTCCGGATGCCGGGCGGTGAGGCCCTTCACGTGCGCCTCGTAGATCACCGTCTCGTGGTAGGGGATCCGCGGCGGCCGGTCGTCGCCCCAGTCGAAGTACGGGCTGACGACCACCGAGCGCATCGTGTGCCCGGCCGAGTCGGCGTCGTTGAGCGACCAGGGGTCGCCGAACTTGTAGCCGAAGCACGACTCGTCCCAGTCGACCGTCCCGTCGACCGCCTGGGCGTACGGGTCGAGCAGCAGCTTGGCCGGGTTGCACCGCAGCCCCCGCTGGGGCTCGTAGGGGCCGTGCACCCGGAACCCGTACCGCCGTCCCGGCATGACACCGGGAAGGTAACCGTGCCACACGAAGGCGTCGACCTCCGGCAGCACCAGCCTCTTCTCCTCGCCGCCCCCCGCCGGCCCGTCGAACAAGCACAGCTCCACCCGATCGGCTGCCTCGGAGAAGACGGCGAAGTTCGTCCCCGCGCCGTCGAACCGAGCCCCGAGCGGATAGGCATCGCCTGGCCATACCTGAGCCAATGTCCCGCCCTCCCGTCCACGCGCCGGAAGCCCTTCCCCCTGAGGGTTGGATCACACCGATTGGGAGCCCACTGGCCAGAACGGACAAACGTCAGCTACCTTAGGAGAGCCTTACCTTATTGAGGGCGCCCTAAGCGCTCGGGTCAGGCGCCTGGAGACCGCCTGAAGTCGCACGAGAGGGTTCCCACCCGGATGTACGTCTGCATCTGCAACGCCGTCACCGAGGACGACGTCCTCGGCTGCATGGCGGGCGGCGCCTGCGTCACCACCAGGGACGTCAAGGCCGCCTGCGGGATGAAGCCCGGCTGCGGCTCCTGCACCAAGCGGCTCCACGCCATGGTCAGCGCGTACCGGACCGCGAGCGACTTCGCCGACGCCCCGCACACGGCCCAGTGGCCGGAGTCGGTGTCCAAAGAACTGCTCCGGGCGGCCGCGGCCGCCGCGACGGCAGAGGGCCTGCTGGCCGCCGGTGCCCATCAGACCGACGCCCGGCGC
>NZ_SMKU01000158.1 GCF_004349215.1 Actinomadura rubrisoli
GTGGGGGCGCGGTGTCTGCGGGTGGTGGGAGCGCCGCGCGGTGCATGCGGGGGGCGAGGTGTCCAGCGCATGCGCGTGGTGAGGTGCGTGTGAGCCGGTGGCTCAGGCGGGGGTCACGGTGATGTTGCCGTCGCCGGTGGAGAGCTTGATGTGGCGGGCGGACTGGGATTCGCGGTGCACGGCGGGGTCGACCCGTTCGTGGCCGGTGTCGGTGGCGAGGGTGAGGGCGTAGCCCTCCTGGTCGTGGGGCAGCTTGAGCCGGACGGAGCCCGTGTTGGTGGTGGCCTGCACGTTGCTGGGCGGCACGGTCAGGGCCAGGTGGATGCCGCCGTCGCCCGAGTGGGCGGTGAGCCGGTCGGTGCTCAGGCCGTCGGAGTGGATCGTGCCGGTGCTGGTGCGCAGATCCGCCGCGGCGGCGCGCCCGCTGAGCCGGATGTCGCCGTCGCCGGAGCGGGCGGTGAGTCGGTCGGAGGTGAGGCCGGTCGCGGTGATCGATCCGCTGCTGGTGCGCAGGTCGGCGCTCGCGGCGCGGCCCGAGACGCGCAGCTTCCCGTCGCCCGAGCGCAGGGACAGGGACGCGGTGCTCAGGTCGGACGCGTTGATCGAGCCGGAGCCCGTCTTCAGCCGGGCCGCGCCGCCGAGGCCGGAGACGGTGATCGGGCCGTCGCCGGTGTCGACCTCGACGGCCATGGAGCGCGGGACCTGGACGTGGTAGGAGATCTGGCAGCCGTTGAACCCGATCGCGTTGTGGGCGCACTTGGACGACAGGGAGAGCGTGGAGCCCTCGGTGGTATGCCGGGAGTCGGGCTTGTTGTGGCCGTTGGTCCAGCGCCGCTTCTCGCGCACCTTGACGCCGGGTGAGTCGGACGCCACGATCTCGACCTTGCCCCCGTCGGTCTTCACCTTGAGCGCGGTGACACCTGCGGGCCCGTCGTAGGAGCGGTTCTCCGTGTGCCGGCCGACGCTCAGGCCGCACCCGGTCAGTGCCATGGCCAGGACGGCCAGTACCGCCATGCCTGTCAGGGTCCTCACGTCGCTCTCCCGTTGTCGCCTTACGCCCCGTACGGGACAAGCCTCCCGTGGAGCGGGGGCCACCACCAGGAGGCGGGCCCGTATCCCGGTGGTGGGGCTAGCCCCACCACCGGGCCCGGTCAGCGCTCGCCGCCGGGCTTCCAGAGCAGGTCGCCGCGCTCGGCGTTCGCGACCCGGCCGAGGATGAACAGCAGGTCCGACAGGCGGTTGAGGTAGCGGGCGGTCAGCGGGTTCACGCCGCGCTCGGGGGCGTCCGGGTCGCCGTCGGCGGCGGCGCCGTGCGCCTCGATGGCCGCCCACGCCGAGCGTTCGGCCCGCCGGGCGACGGTGCGGGCGACGTGCAGCAGCGCGGCGCCGGGCGTCCCACCGGGGAGGATGAAGCTGCGCAGCGGCTTCAGGGCGGCGTTGTGCTCGTCGCAGGCCGCCTCCAGCCGGTCGATGTAGGACGCGTCGACGCGCAGCGGCGGGTACTCCGGCTCGGGCACCACGGGGGCGCACAGGTCGGCGCCCACGTCGAACATCTCGTTCTGGACGCGGGTCAGCAGCGCGACCACGTCGTCGGGTAGGGAGCCGAGCGCCAGGGCCGCCCCGATCGCGGCGTTGGCCTCCTCGACGTCGGCGTAGGCGGACAGGCGCGGGTCGGTCTTCGAGGTACGGGACGCGTCGCCCAGCGCGGTGCTGCCGTCGTCGCCGGTCCGGGTGTAGATCCGCGATAGGACGACGGGGTTCTCCCTGTTCTTCGCCATGCCGATCACCCTAACCCGGACGCCTCTAGAAAGCGGTTCGGTAGTGTTTGTGCCCCACGCACCCCCGGAGGCGCCGTGTACGACTACATCATCGTGGGAGCGGGCAGCGCGGGCTGCGTGCTCGCCGCCCGGCTCACCGAGGACCCGGGGACCAGGGTCCTCCTCCTGGAGGCGGGGCCGCCCGACGACGCCCCCGAGATCCACATCCCGGCGGCCGTCGCGTCGCTGATCAAGGGCCCGTTCGACTGGGACTACACGACCGCGCCGCAGGAGCACGCCGCCGGACGCAGCGTCTACTGGCCGCGGGGCCGCACCCTGGGCGGCAGCTCGTCCACCAACGCGATGATCTACATTCGCGGGCACCGGTACGACTACGACACCTGGCGCGACTCCCACGGCTGCGAAGGCTGGGGCTTTGAGGACCTGCTGCCCTACTTCCTCCGTGCGGAGGACCAGCAGCGCGGCGAGACCCCCTACCACGGGGTAGGCGGCCCGCTCCGCGTAGAGGACCTCCGGTACAAGCATCCGCTCACGCGGGCGTGGGTGCAGTCGGCGAGGGCGTACGGTCTGGCGGCCAATGGCGACTTCAATGGCGCCGACCAGGACGGTGTGGGCTTCTACCAGGTCACCCATAAGCGGGGGAAGCGCTGGTCGACCGCCGTGGGCTATCTGCGCCCGGCGACGGGCCGTCCCAATCTGACCGTCGTCACCGATGCCCTCGCCACCCGCGTCCTGATCGAGGACGGCCGCGCGGTGGGCGTCCGGTACGAGGTCCGTGGCGCGACCGTGGAGGTCCGGGCCGAGGCGGAGGTCGTCCTGTCCGGGGGAGCGGTCAACAGCCCGCAGCTGCTCATGCTGTCGGGTGTCGGCCCCGCCGACCATCTGCGTGAGCACGGGATCGATGTCGTCGTCGACTCGCCGGTGGGCCAGAGGCTTCAGGACCATCCGTTCGTGAACGTCATGTTCGCCACACCCCGCACGAAGGGGCTGTGGGAGCTGGCCAACGCGCGCGCCTTCGCCATGTACGCCGCTCTGGGACGTGGCCCGTACGCGTCCAACGTGGCCGAGGCGGGCGGATTCGTCCGGACGGTCGAGGGGCTGCCCGCACCAGACCTCCAGTACCACGTGCTCGCCACGCCGTTCATCGACCAGGGCCTTGTCGAGCCGTCGCAGCGGCTCCTGTCCGTCCTGGTGGCCGCCGTCGCGGTCGCGAGCCGGGGCGCGCTCACGCTGCGCTCGGCGAGCCCGTACGCCAAGCCGCTGATCGATCCCGCCTATCTCGCCGACAAGGCGGACCTGGAGATCCTGGTCGCCGGCGTGCGCCAGGCCCGGCGGATCGCCGCCTCGGGGCCGCTCGCGTCGCTGGTCGGCGGCGAGTGGGCGCCCGGCGAGCAGGCCGAGGACGACGAGGCCCTCGCGGAGTTCGTCCGGCGGGAGTGCGCGACGCTGTTCCATCCCACGAGCACCTGCGCCATGGGCGGCTCGGAGGACTCCGTCTGCGACACCGAGCTGCGCGTTCGCGGCGTCGAGGGGCTGCGGGTCGTGGACGCGTCGGTCATGCCGTCCGTCCCGCGCGGGAACACCAACGCGCCGACCATCGCCATCGCCGAGCGCGCCGCCGACCTGATCCGGGGCCGCGCCCCGATCTCGACCGCGAACGCGGCGTGGCGCTGACCGGCCGCGGCCGGGACCTCGGAAACGAGGAACGCCCCCGTCATCGTGACGGGGGCGTTGGCCGATGGGTCCTGTGCGGGGGCGTCACCGCTTGAGCGCCTTGGCCAGCCGCGCCCGGCGGGCGCTCTTGGCCTCGGCGCGCAACTTCGCTACGCGGTCGTCCACCAGGACCTTGGAAAACTCCGGACGGATCATGATGCCTTCTCCTTGTCTCCGCCGGGCCCTCTTGGCCCGACATGTACAAGGTTCGCGCTAAGGCCCCGCCCCCCACATCGGGACGAAGCCCTATACCCGCGCCTTAGATCGCCTTAGTTCTCCGGCTCCGGCTTAGGACCCGGGGAACCAAGCCGGGGAACCCTGGCCGCCGGGCGCCCGTTCACCGGGTGTCGCCGCAGTGGATCTTGGTCTCGGCGGCCGGCCGACGTTCTTTCCTTCGGAGAGGGGTCCGAGTTGACCGAGTCCATCGCCGCCTGGATGAGCGGGCGCATGGCTCCCGTCCCCGACGAGATCGAGGCCCTCGGCCTCGCGGTCACCGGCACGCTCCCGCGCGAGCTCACCGGACGGTACTTCCGCAACGGCCCGAACCCGCTTCCCGGGCAGCCGAGCGGGCACTGGTTCAGCGGCCCCGGCATGATCCACGGCGTGCGGCTCCGCGACGGCTGCGCCGAGTGGTACCGCAACCGCTGGGTCCGGACGGCCCAGCTCGCGGGCGACGCCCCGTTCGTGCGGGACGACCTCACGATCGACCGGACGGTCGTCGCCGCGAACACCCACGTCATCCCGCACGCCGACAAGATCTTCGCGCTGGTGGAGGTCGGATTCCCCTACGAGGTGACCCCCGAGCTCGACACGGTCGGGCCGTGCGACTTCGGCGGGCGGCTCACCACCGCCATGAGCGCGCACGCCAAGCAGGACCCGGTCACCGGCGAGCTGCTGTTCTTCGGCTACGGGTTCTTCCCGCCGTACCTGACCTACCATCGCCTCTCGGCGGACGGGCGGCTGGTCGAGAGCCGTGAGATCGAGGTTCCCGGGCCCACGATGATGCACGACTTCGCGATCACCGAGCACCACGTCGTCTGGCTCGACCTGCCCCTGGTGTTCGACGTCGACCTGGCGGTGAGCGGGGAGGGCGCCATGCCGTTCCGCTGGGACGACGCGTACGGCGCCCGGCTCGGCGTCATGCCGCGCGGCGGAGGCGGCGACGTGCGGTGGTTCGAGATCGACCCGTGCTACATGTTCCACGTCGGCAACGCGCACGAGGACGCGGCCGGGCGGGTCGTCCTGGACGGGGCGCGCTACCGTCCCGGGGACTTCGCCGCGCTGTGGAAGCTCGTCGGCGGCGTGACACCCCAACCCGCCCAGGATGCGGCGAGCGCGGCGAGCAGGGCGGCGGTCGCGTCGGGGTCGGTGTCGGCCGCCCACCTGTACCGCTGGGTGCTGGATCCGGCGACAGGGAAGGTGGACGGGAAGCAGCTCGACGACCGGGGTGTGGAGTTCCCCACGCACGACGACGCCCGGACGGGCCACGAGCACCGCTACCTCTACACGGTCGCCAGTGACGCGATCGTGAAATACGACCTGAACACCGGTTCCTCGTCCGCGTATGACCTTGGCAAAGACACAGAGGCGGGCGAGGCGGTGTTCGTCTCGGCCGAAGGCGCGCGCGCAGAGGATGAGGGATGGCTGCTGTCGATCGTCTCCAGTGACTCGGGCTCGGACCTACGCGTCCTGGACGCGGCGGACCTCTCCCTCACCGCGACGGTGCACCTGCCGAGGCGGGTACCGTCCGGCTTCCACGGGAGCTGGATCCCCGACGCGTGAGGCATGCTTTACTAGCGAGTACACGCGTGAAAGCAACCACTTACCAGGCTCCTCCCGGGAGGTTCCTCATGTCCGTGGCCACGGAGAACGCCGAGACGTTCGCGTCCCTGAACCCGGCCACCGGGGAGGTCGTCGCCGAGCACCCCGTCCACGACGACGCCGCCGTGGCGGACGCGCTCGCCCGGGCCCGCGAGGCCGCCGGATGGTGGCGCGCCCTGGGCTGGAAGGAGCGCCGCCTCCGGCTGCTGAACATCAAGGGCGCGCTCACCCGGAACCTGAACCGGATGGCCGAGCTCATCCACCAGGAGACCGGCAAACCGGTGCAGGACGCCCAGCTTGAGACCATCATGGCGATCTCGCATCTGGACTGGGCGGCCCGCAACGCCGGGAAGGTCCTGGGGCGGCGCAACGTCTACCCCGGCCTGATGGCGATCAACCAGCGGTGCGTGCTGGAGTACCAGCCGCTCGGCGTCGTCGGCGTCATCGGGCCCTGGAACTACCCGATCTTCACCCCGATGGGTTCGATCGCCTACGCGCTCGCCGCCGGGAACGCCGTGGTGTTCAAGCCGTCGGAGTTCACCCCGGGCGTCGGCGTCCTGCTGGCCGAGCTGGTCGCCGGGGTCGTCCCGGAGCACCCCGTCCTGCAGGCGGTCACGGGCCTCGGCCCGACCGGCGCCGCGCTCGCCGCGTCGCCGCTCGTCGACAAGATCGCCTTCACCGGGTCGGCCCGCACCGCGAAGCGCGTCATGGCCGCCTGCGCGGAGAACCTCACCCCGCTCGTCGCCGAGTGCGGCGGCAAGGACGCCTGCATCGTCGACTCCGACGCCGACCTCGACGCGGCCGCCGACGCCGCGCTGTGGGGCGCGATGTCGAACGCGGGCCAGACCTGCATCGGCGTCGAGCGCATCTACGTCGTGGACGAGGCGTACGACGCGTTCCTCGGCAAGCTCACCGAGAAGGCCCGCGACCTGCGGCCCGGCTTCGACCGCGAGGCCGCCTACGGCCCGATCACGATGCCGTCCCAGCTCGACGTCATCGAGCGGCACATCAAGGACGCGATCGGCAAGGGCGGCAAGGCGGTCGTCGGCGGCCCCGAGTCCGTCCGCAGGCCCTACGTGGAGCCGGTGGTGCTCACCGATGTCCCGGACGACTCGTCCGCCGTCCGCGAGGAGACGTTCGGGCCGACCATCACCGTCCACCGCGTCAGGGACCTCGACGAGGCGGTGGAGAAGGCCAACGAGGGCACCTACGGCCTCGCCGGGACGATCTTCTCCGGCAGCCGGTCCCGCGCGATGGACGCGGCGCGGCGGATGCGCTCAGGCATGACCTCCATCAACGCGTTCGCGGCGTTCGCCCAGGTCGCGGCCCTCCCGTTCGGCGGTGTCGGCGAGTCGGGCTTCGGCCGCATCCACGGCGCGGACGGCCTGCGCGAGTTCGCCCGCCCGAAGGCCATCACCCGCCAGCGGTTCGCGTCGATGAACCTCACCTCGTTCGACCGCACCGAGAAGGAGATGGCCCGCGTCCTCGGCCTGATCAACATGGTCCACGGCAGGCGCTACAAGCGCTGACCCAGGACATGAGCGGGACTAGGCAGGGCTAGGCAGGTCGGGGCAGGGCTAGGCAGGTTGGGGCGGCGGTCTAAGGCGTTCTAGGACGCCTGGATAAGGCTTCGTCCCGATGTGGGGGCCGGGGCCTTAGGACGAACCTTGTACATGTCGGGCCAAGAGGGGCCCGGCGGAAACAAGGAGAAGACCATGATCCGCCCCGAGTTCTCCAGGGACCTCGTCAACCACCGAGTGGCCGAGCTCCGCGCCGAGGCGCGCAACGCCCGCCGCGCCCGTCTCGCCAAGGCGCTCAAGCGGTGACGCCCGCCCCGTGTCCGATCCGGCCAACGCCCCCGTCGCAAGACGGGGGCGTTCCTCATTTCCGGGCCGCGTTTCCATGCGCATATCCGGACCGCGGGGCCGGGCGCGGCCGGGCGCTCAGCGGAAGGCGTCGGCGTGGTCGGCGGCCCACTCGGCGAACGTCCGGCCCGGACGGCCGGTGATGCGCTCGACCTCGGGGGAGATCTCGGCCGGGCCGTGCACCGCTTCGGCGCGGAGCCTCAGCAGGGCGTCCACCAGGCCCTCGCGCATGTAGGGGCGGGAGAGCAGCTGCGCGCGCGCCTCCTGCGGGCTGATCTCCTCGAAGCGCGCCGGACGGCCGATGGCCTCGCCGATGATCCGCACCATGTCCGGCTGGGTGAGCGACTCGGGGCCGCTCAGGACGGGCTTGGTGCCGACGTGGTCGTCGGTGGTCAAGGTGCGGGCGGCGACCGCGGCGATGTCGCGTTCGTGGATCGGCGAGGTCTGCGCGGCCGGGTACGGTTCGCGGACGGGCGCGCCGGTGCGGATCTCGTCCCGCCAGCCCAGGGTGTTGGCAGCGAACTCGCCGGGGCGCAGGAACGTCCATTCGAGCCCGGTGTCCTCGATCGCCCGCTCGATCTCCAGGTGATGAGCGGCGAGGACGTTGGACGGGTCGGTGTCGACCGCGGCGGACGACGACAGCATGACGACGCGCCGGACGCCGGCGTCCTTGGCGCGGTCGAGCACGTCGCCGAGGCCGCCCCAGAACACGGTCGGGTTGAGGAAGAGGGACGTGACGCCGTCCAGCGGCATCTCGTCGGTGCGGGCCAGCTCGGCCTCGCTCGGCAGCCGCGCGGTCTCAGGGTCGCGGGTCAGGGCGCGGACCTTGGCGCCCGCGCGGATCAGCTCGCCGACGAGGTGGCGGCCGACGTTACCGGTGGCTCCGGTCACAAGGATCATGTTCGTCTCGGCTTTCGGTGTCCGGGGTGCAGTGCCCCCAGGTTCAACCAGATGGATGAAGATGTCAAACAGCCGGATGGGTGACGAGTTCAGGTGGACGGCTAGGATGGGGACGTGACGGAGACGACGAGGCGGCCCAGGCGCGCGCCGGACCCCGAGGAGCGCAAGCTCGACGCCGAGCGCTCGCGGCAGCGGCTGCTGGACGCGGCGCTGGACGAGTTCTCGGCCAAGGGGTTCGCGGGCGCCCGCGTCCAGGACATCGCCGACCGCGCCGGGGTCAACAAGCAGCTGATCAACTACTACTTCGGCGGCAAGGAGGGCCTGTACCGCGCGCTGGGCCGCCGCTGGCAGGAGCAGGAGGACGAGTTCAACGACCCGGCCATCACGCTGGACGAGCTGCTCGTCCGCTACCTGCACCACGCCATGGACGACCCGCGCGGCACGCGGCTGAACGCCTGGCGGGGCCTCACCGAGGACGACGCGGAGATCCCGCCTGAGATGCGGGAGGACCTGTCCGACATGGAGCGGCGCAAGGCCGCCGGAGAACTCGCCGACGACCTGGACCCCGCCGCCGTCATGCTGGTGATGATGGGGATGGTCGCCGCGCCCGTCGTCATGCCCCTCGCGGTGCGCCGCGTCTTCGGCGTGAGCGCCGGATCACCGGAGTTCAGGGAGCACTACACCGAGCAGCTGCGCCGCATCGCCCGCCACCTCGCGGCCGCCCCGGCCGCCCCGGCCGTCCAGGAGGACGACGGGAGCGCGGCGGGGGAGGAGCGCGTCAGTCGTTCCACCACGTGAACAGGGAGTGGCCGAGCCGGATCGGGAGCTCGCCCAGCCCGAGCAGGTCGGTCACGTTGTAGACCAGGTCGAAGAACTCGCGGTTGATCGGCCCGATCCACAGCAGCGCGATCAGCCCGAGGAAGACGTAGCCGCCGTAGGCGTTGGCCTGCTCGACCCACCGCCGCGGCAGATACGGCTCGATGATCCCGAAGCCGTCCAGCCCGGGGATCGGGAGCAGGTTGAGGATCGCGGCCGTCACCTGGAGGAACGCAAGGAAGGCCAGGCCGAGCCAGAACACCCCGTGGTCCTGGTGCGCGAAGTTCTTGTACAGCACGGCCAGCATGACGGCGAAGATCGCGTTGGACAGCGGGCCCGCCGCGGAGATCAGGCTGTGCCGCAGCCGGCCGTGGATCGCGTGCCGGTCGATCCAGACGGCACCGCCCGGCAGGCCGATCCCGCCGAGCAGGATGAACACCACCGGGATCAGGAAGCTGAGCGTGACGTCGGCGTACTTCATCGGGTTCAGCGTGAGGTAGCCGCGGGTGGCGACGCTGCGGTCGCCCGACAGATAGGCCAGATAGGCGTGCCCGAACTCGTGCAGGCACAGCGACAGGATCCAGGCGGCGACCACGAACCCGGACAGCGCCACCCGCGCGGCCTTGTCGGGGCTCGCCCCGTACCGCCAGACGATCAGCCCGCACAGGACGGTCGCCGCCACGATCGCGAGGAACACCGGGCTCGGCTGGACCGCCGACCGTCCCCGCTTCCCGGGCACCGCCCCCATCGTCATCTTCCGGCCCCTCTCACCGCGTCCCGACAGACCCCCGACGCTACCGCCTCGCCCGTATGGCCCGCGTCAGCCGCCCGGCTCAGCCTCCCGCGATGACCGGGACGACGTAGGTGCGCAGGAAGCGGCGCAGCCCGTCGGCGTCCCGGTCGCGGTCCATCACGATCAGCGAGGTGATGATCCGGAAGAGGAACTCCACGGTGCCCTCGACCTCGATGTCGGCCCTGACCATCCGCTGCCGCTGCGCCAGCTCGAAGTGCGGCCGGACGTACTCGCAGCACAGCGCCAGGACGTGCTCGGCCGCGCCCGCCACCGCCGCCTGCATGTGCCCGGCCGCCTCCGGGACCAGGAAGTGCGCGATGGTCGGCTCGCCCCGGACGTACGTGACCGCGTCCAGCGTCCCCTCGACGATCGCCTCCGACACCGACCGCTCCCGGCGCAGCCGCTCGGCCAGCCGATCGAGGAACCGGCGCAGGTCGCGGACCACGACCGCGAGGATCAGCTCCTCGCGGCCGCCCGTCACGCTGCGGTAGACCGTCGCCCGCGACAGCCCGGCGGCGGCCGCGATGTCCTCCACCGTGGTCTTGGCCACACCGAACCGGCCGAAGCACGCCTCGGCGGCGTCGATGATCCGCTCGCGCGTGGCGTCGGCGGTGACCGGGGGCATGACCGAAGATTACCGGCCTACCGTGATCCACCGCGCTGGAAGCGCCGCACCGCGGCGGCCGCGGTGCGGCGGGGCACGCCTCAGTCCAGCGTGTACTCCAGAGACCAGGAGTGGCCGCCGTCCTCGGTGACGGTGATCTGCCCGACGCCGCGGATGCCGGTCAGCTCCCCGGTGCCGGACGTCGGGACGATCAGCCAGCGCAGCCACTGGGTGTCGGCGGTCCCGTCCTCGCTCCCGGCGCTGTGCTGCAGGACGAACGTCCCCTCGCGGCCGTGCAGGATGCCCTGGACGTGCTCCACCGCGACATAGGCGACGGGCCCCGCCGAGGACTCCACCGCGATCATCTCGGTGGAGCTGGTGCCGACGAGGTCCCCGTGGAAGGTCTTGCGGATGTGGGCCCGGGTCAGCTTGTTGCCGCCCTGCTCGTCGTAGGGCTTCTCGGCGTCCCAGGCGTCGATGTCGAACGTACCGCTGGCTTGAAGGGTCATCCCGCCATGATGCCCGTCGCGTCCGGCCTTGTCCCTCAAGGTCCCCCGATGCCCCCGCCCGAGGTCAGAACAGCGTGCCCTCGTGCTCGATGCCGCGCAGCGCGTCGTAGTCGAGGGTGACGCAGTGGATGCCGCGGTCGACGGCGAGCACCCGCGCCTGCGGCTTGATCTCCTGCGCGGCGAAGATGCCGCGCACCGGGGCCAGGTGCGGGTCGCGGTTGAGCAGCTCCAGGTACCGGGTGAGCTGCTCGACGCCGTCGATCTCGCCGCGCCGCTTGATCTCCACCGCGACCGTGGCGCTGCCCGCGTCCCGGCACAGGATGTCGACCGGGCCGATCGCCGTGGGGAACTCGCGGCGGATCAGTGACCAGCCGTCCCCGAGGGTGGTGATGTGCTCGGCGAGCAGCTCCTGCAAGTGCGCCTCCACGCCGTCCTTCTGCAAGCCGGGGTCGAGGCCCAGCTCGTGGCTGGTGTCGTGCAGGATCTCCTCGACGGTGAGGATGAGCCGCTCGCCGGACTTGCCGTGCGTGACCGTCCAGCGGGCGACGGCGCCGTTCTCCTCGAACGGCTCCTCCCGCAGCGAGCAGGGCGGGTTCATCCAGTTGAGGGGCTTGTACGCGCGGTCGTCGGCATGGACGCTCACGCTCCCGTCGGCCTTGATCAGGATCAGCCGGGGGGCCATGGGCAGGTGGGCGGTGAGCTTGCCGGCATAGTCGACGCTGCAGCGGGCGATAACGAGGCGCACGATGACCCACCTTAGTGACGGTCCCGGCCGCTCGTGGCGTTAGCCGGGAACGGCCCGGGGCCCGCGTAGCGGCGGCACCGGCTCGGACTCCGGCGCCCCGAACGCCAGCCGGAAACTCCCGGTATCGGCTCTGAGCTGCATGAGTACGCCTAAGACGGCCGGACCGTCCGATCTAGGGCGTCGTCCCGATGCCGGGGCACCCGCCTTAGGACGAACCTTGAGATATCGGGCCGGGATACAGCGACCCGAAGACGGAGGAGGGGCCGTGTTCCACCACGACATCATGCACTCGATCATGCAGGAGCGGGCCCGTGACCTGCGCGCCGAGGGCCGGGCCGCCCGCGACGCCCGGACGGCGCGCCGGGCCCGCGCGTTCTGGGCGGAGCTGGCCGAGCGCACCACCACGCGGCGCGCGTCCCGGCGTCCCACCACCGCCCCCCAGACCCGCTAGCGCGCGGCGGGCGGGCCGGGCAGTGCGGGGGCCTGCCGGGCGAATGCCGAAGTGGCGATCACTGTCAAGCCTGGAAATATCCGAAACCCGTGGTTAGCGTCGCGAGTGGGTGCATCCGTCCTCCGAAAGGAACCCGCATGTCCCTCGACGTGACCCCGGAACTCCTCAAGACGGCACAGCAGGGCGAGATCGGCGACGCGGAGTTCGTCGAGTGCATCAGGACGTCCCTCCCGTACGCCTGGGAGACGATCGGCGGCCTCGTGGCGAGGCTTCAGGTGGACGGCGGCGACTTCGCCGACAACCTGACCCCGCCGCCGGACGAGCGGGCGCGCGGCCAGCTCCTGCGCGTCCTGGCGAGCGACGCGATGCGCGGGGCCCTGGAGCGCTACTTCGGCGTCCGGCTGGCCTTCCAGAACTGCCACCGCGTCGCCGTCTTCCCGACGGCCGACTCCGCCGCGTACCGCACGTTCGTGACGGCCCGCGAGCAAATCCTCAACCAGTCCCCGGAACTCCGCGACTGCTGACCCCGCCCGCGCTTTCGGGCGCCCGCGGCACGCTGGTGGAGTCCACGGCCCTGGTCCGCGCTGCGGCCAGGACGCGTGCCCAGGTGCGGCGGCGGTTCCAGCTCCGCCCGCTGCACGTCGGTCAGGTCGATAACACCATGATCGCTTCTTGCCCGTTCCCTCATGGAACGCGCTATGGGCCGCTAGCCTGGAATGCTGGATAATCCGCCTTATGGACGCTCAGGAGTGCCCCGTGGCCGCAGCCGAGGACATCCCCACCGAGATCCATCACGACGTGCCCACGGCCGCCCGCATCTACGGGTGGGCTCTTGGCGGCAAGGACAACTACGAGGCCGACCGGCAGTTCATGCTGCAGAACCTGCCGGAGTTCCCCGAATTCATCGACATCGCCCGGCAGAACCGGCTGTTCCTGTACCGGGCCGTCCGATACCTGGCGCAGGAGGCCGGTATCCAGCAGTTCCTCGACATGGGCTGCGGGCTGCCGACCAATGACAACGTGCACCAGGTCGCGCAGAGGTTCGCGCCCGACGCCCGCGTCGTCTACGTCGACCTCGACCCGATCGTGCTCGTGCACGCCCGCGCGCTGCTGGCCGACGACCACTCCACCGCCGTGATCACCGCTGACATGTGCGATCAGGAGGCCATCCTCGCCCACCCGGACGTGGAGCGCCTCATCGACTTCAGCGAGCCGCTCGCCGTGCTGTTCCTGTCCGTCGGCCATCACCTGCTCGACGCCGACGACCCGCGCCGCGTCCTGCGCACCGCCATCGACCGCGCCGTCCCCGGCAGCCACCTGGCGTTCACGCAGATCGTCTGCTCCGACCGCGAGCGCGCCGCCGACATCGACGCCCGCTCGAACGGCGCCGGCCTGCGCTGGCGGACCCGCGACCGCGCCGAGACCGACGCGCTCCTCCCGGACGCCCTGGAGGCCGTCGAGCCGGGCCTGGTCGACATCGTCAACTGGCGCCCCGACCCGGCGCAGCCCCCGCTCGCACCCGTCCCCGCCGAACTGCGGCCGTACGCGGGCGCCTCGAAAATGGGACGCGACCTCACCGAGTACGGCGGCATCCTCCGCAAGCCCTAGCAACCGCACCGCCGACCGCGACAACAACCGCCAACGCGTTCGTCGACGCCTTCCCGCGCTTCTTCCGTGGCGCCTGCGGTGATGCGGCAGGGTAGGCGAATAGTGCCCACGACGGCTTGGAGCGGCTGATGCTGTTGATGCTTCCGGCGGACGCGGCCCGGCACCGGGCCGGAGTGAAGGTCATGGCCGCCGAGAGGGTCGCCTGGTTGCGTGAGCGTGGGTTGAGCGCCCCGGAAGGGATCGCTGAAACGCTGGCCGAGCAGGTGGGTGAACCGGACTGGCCGGTATGGGTGCTGGAACGCGATGGGTTGGTGGCAGGGTGTACCACTGTGTTGAGTGAGTGCCCGGGTTGGGCGTTTACGGTCGCCGAGCGGGAACAGCCGTCGGTGTTCCTGGTATCGACCTGGACTCTGCCCTCCGCCGACCGGTTGGGGCATGTGATCGCACGGTGGGCGTTGGACTACGCGGCCCGGACCGGGCGCGAGCATGTGCGGCGCGGCGCGTTTCATTCCGCGCTGGCCGACTACTACTGCCGGGTGCAGGGGTGGGAGCTGCTGCGGGAGGTGGAGCGGCGGGGCCGGACCGCCTACATCATGTCCCGTCCGGCTGAGCGGCAGCCGGATCTGCCGGTGCGGACCCCGACCGCACCGGTCGGTGGAGAGATCTAAGTCCCGCCTCCAGGATCAGCGGCCGGTACACCTCGTACGTGCGCTGGCCGGTGGTGGCGAAGCAGTGGCAGGCGCGGCGCAGCTCGGCTTCGTCCAGGTAGCCGTCAGCGACCAGCCGAGACCCGCCATCGAGCAGCGATTCCAGCAGCCTTACGCCGTGGCGGCGCATCGCCAGGTCGAGGATGTGCTGGAAGTTCTCCGGCAACGGCGGGTGGGCGACCTCATGGGAGAAGCCGCGGCGGGTCAGACGGCCGCGGAGCAGGCGTTTTCCCTCTCGCCAGAGGGCAGGCAGGCTTTCGGCGAGCCGGACGATCTGTGGGGCGGCCAGCGGGTTGATCGGCCACAGTCCGCGCCGCATGTAGTGCGGGTACAGGGCGGCGTAGGCGTCCAGGATGGACCACAGGGTGGGGCCGATCGGTGCGGCGTCGTCGTAGCGGGCAGCCAGGAGGCGGCGGCCGCGGCCGCCGAGGTAGAGGGGTTCGTGGTTGTGACCGGTTCGTAGCGGCGGCTCTCGTCTCGGCTTGGTGGGGCGGTGGGCGGTCTCGCCCGTGCGGAGCTTCATGGCCTCGTCGCCGCCCAGGCCGGTGAACACGACGGTGGCGCCAGCGGCGGCATAGCGGTCCAGGAGCAGGTTGCGGGCTTCGGCGTACGGGCCTTCTTGAGGGTGGAACTGCTCTCCGCGAACGCGGGGTCCCTCGGGCGCGAACGGCAGGTGGTCGACCATCGCAAGCCGGTAGTCCTCGGCGAACCCGGCGCGTCGTAGCTCCGCGCGACGCCGGGCCTGCTGCTGCCCGTAGGGACCGGTGAGGAGCATCGCGCCGGTGGCGACCCGGCCAGGGTGGAGCTGGGCGAGGGAGAGCGCGACGTTGGCCGAGTCCATGCCGCCGGACAGGTCGGCGACGGCGGTGTCCGGGGTGAACTCCCACTGGTCGATCACCTGGGCGAGCAGGTCGTCGAACGCGGCGATGGGGTCGGCGTCGTCGCGCAGGCGGCGTGGCAGCGCGTGTCGGCCGGGCTCGGGGTAGTCGATGCGCAGCCGTGGAGCCCACCGGCGCTGGTGGTCAGGTGAACCGGCGCCATGCCCCACGAACTGGCGGTGATCGTGACGGCAGTGGGGTGCAAGTCGATCAGGACGAAGCCCAAGGGCCAGGCGGTCGCTTGCGAGCGCAGGCGGGCATACGCGGCCTGGTCGGGCACGCGGAGCAACGGGTCGGCCGGCGTGGTGCTGCGCTGTCGTTCGCGGTTGATGACGAAGCCTTGGCCGCACGGTCCGAGGACAAGCCGGTGTTCCAGGGCCAGGTGGGTGAACGGCTCGATCCAGCCGTGGTCGTGGCGCCAGCCCGCCGCTGCCGGGTGCCAGTGCAGGTCGGCCGGGTCTACAGGGTGGTCGAGACTGAGGCGGAACACGGACGTCCCCTCCTGGTCGGCTGCGGGGGGACGGGCCCCGTGGAGCCCGTCCCCGTCGGGTGGTCAGATCTCGTCGTACTTGCTGGGCTGGTCGGAGTCGCCGTCCTTCTTGGTGTAGTCCTGGGCGTGCACGGCGACGAGGGTCTCGGGCTCGGCGAACAGCCCCGCGAACACCCCGGGGGCTGCGGCGGGCTGGGCGGATGGCAGCGTGACGGACATGGCGGGTCGTTCCTTTCTCTGTTGGGACGGTGAGGCTGGTTGCCTACCTGCCACTTCACATCGTCGAGACCAGGGGCGGTGGACCGTGTGCAGGACCGGCACGCGTTTGCAGGATCTGCACACGGTGGTAGGAAACCTCCGGTTGATCTCGTAGCGTGGAAGGGTCTGGACTCTCTGTGCTCCCCAGGGGCGGCGATGCAGGCGGATCCGTTCTGGCGGTCGGCTGTGGTGACGGCACTGGTCGACGCCGGAGACCTGGGCGAAGTGATCCGGCTGGCGCGCCAGCATCGCGGGTGGCGCCAAGCCGACCTCGGCAGAGCCACGAGTTACTCGGCGGCGACGATCTCCCGGCTGGAGAAGGGCCGCACTGCCGGGCTCGACGTGCTGAAGGCCAAGAAGATCGCGACCGTCTTGGAGATGCCGGCCAACGTGCTCGCCGTGTTACTGGGTGTCGCTGGGCCGGCTGGGTCTACGGTGGTCACCAGAGTGGCCCCTGTGGTCCAGGAGGATCCGATGCGCCGTCGCAATCTGCTCGCCGCCGGACTGGCCGCTGTTCCTGCAGCGGCCCTCGCCCGGCTGGATGACGCGCTTGCGCTGACACCGGCGGCGGCCGTGCCCGCGACCCGCGCGCAGGTCGCCGCGCGGCTCTGGCGGGCGTGGCGGCTGTTTGACTCCGGGAATCTACGCGAGATGGTGGACGGTCTGCCCGCGCTGCTCGCGGACGTGCATCGCACCGCCGCTGAGGAGGCCGACGAGCCGGCGACATGGGTCCTGGTCGCGGCCGTGTACGACCTGGCGGCCGAGGCGCTTCACAAGGTCGGCGCCGCACCCCAATCACGGATTACCGCCGACCGGGCGATGACGTACGCGGCCCGATCGGAAGATCCGGTCGCGCAGGCGGCCGCCGCGCGGTCGTTGGGCATCGTGCTCCGCCACGAAGGGCACGAGGCAGTGGCGCAGCGCCTCACCATGCAGGCTGTCGCGAGGCTGGACCGCACCGGGCTCACGACTCCGACCCAGATCGCCGCCTACGCCCAGACCCTATGCACGACCGCCTACAACGCGTCGCTGGCCGACGACCGGGACAGTGCGCTGGAGATGATGGCCGAAGCCCGCCGCGCTGCGCGCGGGTTGCCGACGCAGATGCCCGCCCGCCCGACCACGGCGCACCGATTCAAGATCACATTGCCGCAGGTGGCGTTGTACGAGGTCGGCGTCCGCTGGGGCCTCGGTGACGCCGGCGCGGCGCTGACCGCGGGACGGGACCTGCGCCCGGAACAGTTCGCCACCGCAGAGCGGCGGGCCCGGCTCCACACCGACATGGCCCGCGCCTACGTCCAGCGCGGCCGACCCGAACCGGCGATCGCCCGCCTCCTGGACGCCTATCAGCAGGCGCCCAGTGAAGTGCGTGATCGTCTCTCCATCCGGCGCGTTGCCGTTGGTCTGGTCGAGCGGCACCGGCGGGTGCCAGGGGCACGGGAACTCGCTGCGATCCTTTGAGGACCAGGGACATCCGGGCGGCGGCGTTTCGCTTCATCGATCTGATGGCTCGAACTCCAGTGGTTTGCTCAACGTCCGGCGCACTGGGGACTGCCTAACCCGCTCGGCCACTGCCCGGTACTGGGGTTCACTTACGGGCGGGTCCAGGACGAGGCGGTAGCGAAAACGTGTGAGGTCCTCCTGGCGGGCCAGCGTCACCGTGATGTTCACGTCGGTGCCGGTGAGTCCCAGTTCCGCCAGCGCCGTCCGGGCCGAGATGGTCATGCATGAGGCCAGCGCCGCCTCCAGCAGTTCGTGCGGCCGTAGACCAGATGAGCCGCCCACCCCGTCCTTGACGGTGTCGGCCGATCCCGTGTTCTGCCCCGCGCAGAACCTGACCTGATACGGCGTCGCCAGTGCTCGCGCCTCCACCATGGTCAACTCCCCTCGCTCACTCGATGAGAAGCTAGCCGATGGGTCCGAGGGATGAGAACTAGGTTTCACTATTTGGACATGCTTCCGGGCGGCGTCGTTCCACGTCCTGATTCAGGACGTCGTGCACGGTGAACCGCCCGAGTTCCGTCGTGACCGCGTCGGCGACCGCTCTGTCGAGGGCCGTCAGTGACTGCTGCACGCTGCGACCGACCGAACACGACGGGTCGGGCCCGTGCAGCCCGAGGACCCGATCCTCTCCCTGGAGGAGCAGCCAGACCTGGGCGAGCGTGATGTCCCGGGCGCCGGTCGCCAGCTCCCAGCCTCCGTGCGCGCCGGGACGCGACCGCACCAGCCCGGCCTCCCGCAGCGGGCCGAGTAACCGGCGCACGTAGACGGGGTTGACGTTGGCACTCCCGGAAAGCTCGTCCGAACTCGCCGGGCTGCCGTCCGCCCGGCCCGCGAGGTACGTCAGGACGTGCACGGCGACCGCGAACTGCGTGTTCTTCGACCGCGCCATGTGCCCCATGCTCCCATATTGCAACCGCTGCAGTTACGGTAATCCCCATTCGTCATCGTCGAGCCAGATGGTCTGCCGCTCCGGCGTCACGGTGATTGAGAACGCCGTCCCCTGAGGCAACGATCGGGGTGGGGCCCACCCTGGTATGTCATCGCCTGCGTCTTTGGTCGCTGCACCACGGCACCTAGAGTCCACCAGCACGCCGTTGGTGGATCTGTCAGACTTTCTCCTGTGAGCTGGCGGATGGCGGCTGCGGGCGTTCTCAGCGCCGGAATCGTCGGGGCCCTGGTCGTGGGACTATGGCTGCGGGGCACCGAGTTCGCCAGCTGGCTGGCGGGGATCGCGGGCTCGGGGGTCATCATTACAGGGCTCTTCGGCTGGGCGCTGCGCGGTTCCGCACCCGCGCCAGAGCCGACCCGCGACGAGGTGCGGGAATCCGCGCAAATCCTGGCCGAGGCCGTCGATTCCCAGTGGACGGGAGAGGCCGCGAACCGCCACCTGTTCGGCGCGACGCCGCTGCGGGTGGGTTGGACTGCGCACGCGGGCTCGTTCCTCCCCGCGCGGGGCACGTCGGAGGAGCTGGATCAGCTGGTCGTCCCGTTCACCGCAGGGGCTGGGCGGCGCCTGGTGATCATCGGCGCTGCTGGTGCGGGGAAGACTTGCGTTGCGATTCTGATGATGCTTGAGCTCCTCAGGAGGAACGGCCTCCCGGTCCCGATCTTCCTTTCGCTCTCGGGGTGGCAACCACGGCGTGAGCCCTACCGTACGTGGCTCGTTCGCAGGATCGCCGAGGATCACCCTTCCGTGGACCCCGCCATGGCACGGGCACTGTTCCGCGCGGGCCTGATCACGCCGGTACTGGACGGCCTCGACGAGCTGCCCGCGTCCGAACGTGCCGCGGCCTTCCGGCAGCTCAACTCCTGCCTGGGCCCCGCGGACTCGCTGATCATCACCTGCCGGACCCGCGAATACGAGCGGATCATCGCCGAGGCCGAGCCGCTGACCGCCGCGGCGGTCGTGGAGATCGATGCCGTCGCGGCCGACGACGTTATCGCCTACCTTGCCGCGGCGATCCCGCCGCGCGCACGCCAAGCGTGGGACGCCGTCCTCGGTGATGAGCGGGCGGCCGCAATGGCCGGGGCACTCGATCGTCCGCTCATGCTCTGGCTGCTGCGGAAGACCTACCTGGAGACCGCTAGAGACCCCCGCGAGCTGTTGGACGCCGTGCAAGCGGGTCCCGAGGTCGTCCACGCTAGGTTGCTGGACGGCCTGGTGACCGCCCTGTACGAGCCGGGCGGCCGGAGCCTGTGGCCAGAGGACCAGGCCCGTTCGTGGTTCGGATTCCTCGCCCGCCACCTCATTCGGCTGGGCACACACGACCTCGCCTGGTGGCAGTTGCACCGCGCCCTGCCTAGACACTGTGCGCCCCTCGCGCTGGGTGCGGTGGCGGCGGCGACCGTCCTCACCACGTTCATGCTGGCAGGTGTCACCACACCGATGGCCTGGGTGAACGCGGCAGTGATCGCGGAAATGTTCATCCTGGGCCTAGAGGCGGAGCTTGGCGGCGGGACGCGCGATATCGAACCGATGCGGGTCGACCTCACGATGATGGGGCGGGTCCGGTTGCTAGCGGGCAGGATCGCCGGCCGGATGCTGGTCGCCACACCGATCGGCGCCTGCTTCACCATCCTTGCAATGGTGCTCTTCGGCCCGCAGGAGGCCGTGGGGATCGGCCTGACCTTCATCGTCCTCAGCGGCGTGGCCATCGGTGTCGTCGACTGGGCACAGAGGGCCTTCGACGCCGGCGGATCTGCCAGCCCGCGGTCGGCCATCAGTGCCGACCGCACTGCCACCCTGCTGGTCCTGTTTGTGGGGATCACGACGTGCGCTGTGGCGACGCTGGTCGCGCTCTGGTTCGGCTTGGTCGTCGACGGATCCGAGAGCAGGATCGCGTCGTTCCCGTACGTGCTCTCCGCAGCGGCGGCCCTCGGTTTCGTCTTCGCCCTGGTCGGGCGGCCCCGTGGTCTGGCGTTCGGCCCGTACCGTGCCTGGCCGCTCTATGTGGTCAGCCGCTGGTACCTCACGCTCCGGGGCCGCTGTCCCGCCCGGCTCGGCCGGTTCCTCGGCGAGGCGCACGAGCTCGGCGTGCTCCGCCAGGTCGGCGGCGTCTACCAGTTCCGGCACGCAGACCTTAGGGATCACCTCGCCGCGCCAGAAGGCTCCCGATGACCCCCATGACAACGGTGTGCAGCGCCCCCGCGGGCTGGGGCTGGTCTGGTCGGTTACAGCCGGGTACAGGCGGGGCAGTGGGCCTCGATGAGCTTCTCGGAGATCACCACGCCGCTGCCCAGGCACATCGGGCATAGCCCGGACTTTCGCACGGCCGGATGCTCAGACAGCGGCGGGCGCGGCCCGTGGACCGCCTCGTCGTAGTCCTCCCCTTCCTCACGGATGCGGAAGCCCCCCGCGTTGTAGCGGGGACCGGGGCGGGGGTCCTCCCGGTTGCCCGTGCCGTGGCAGTCGGAACAGCTGGTTTCAATCCACGACGTCCGGCCGACATAGGCGATCCTGCCCCGGCCTGAGCAGGACGGGCAGGACGGGGCGTCCCAGTCCATCATCGTTGTGCCCTCGCGCGCGTTGAGGTGGCCGGGGCGGAGCTATGCATGATCGCGCGTAGGTCGCGGACGGCGGGGCGGTTCTGGTGATCGCGTGGGACGGCGCGCAGTATCTCCTTGCCGGTCTCGGTGATCATCTGGCTTCGGTGGGCGGCGGGCAACCCGTCGAAGATCTCGATGGCTCGGCCGATTCCCCGGTCGGTGGCTCCGTTGACGGTGGCGCACAGCGCCTCGTGCAGCCGGACGTTCGCGACGTATTGGTAGTCGCCGGTCCGGGAGAGCACCTGGTCCCGCGCGTGATCGGCCCCTGGCTCCTCACCGGCGTAGGAGCGCGCCCAGCTTTCCGCGAACCACACTTGGTCAACCCTCCATATCGCGGGAATCACCCCCTCCTGCTTGTTGGACGGGGGCGAGGTGAGCAACGGCTGCAAATGCCGCTTGGCTTCCTCGTGTCTGCCGAGCATGGATAGCGCTTTGACTTGTGCAAGGTTGATTCGCGCGAGCCCGATGGACGCGGGATTCCCGCCGAGGTGCTGCGCTTTCGTCGTGAGTTGGACGATTGTCGCCGGGTCGCGCTGCCCGTACAGGCCAAGGCCCGCCTCCTCGCTGCGGGCGAGTAGCCCGAGCTCCAGGTCGCCGGACGCGTCGGCCGCCGCGTTCGCGGTCCGGGACCAGTGAGCCTTTTCCATCTTGATCGTGCTGGTCACAAGGTGGTTGCGGTGGACTGAGTCGGCCGGTGACGCGACGAGGCTCCTGGTAGATGCGAAGTCGACCAAAACAACCGCCCTGCCAGGAGCCTCTGG
>NZ_SMKU01000159.1 GCF_004349215.1 Actinomadura rubrisoli
GGGGAGCGGGGTCGCCCTCCGCGATGAGGTCGTCCAGGCCGGAGTCGGTGAAGCGGGGGACGTCGAGGCCGTCCGCGAGGGCGGCGAACTCCTCGTCGTGCACCAGGGCCGTCACGCCCTCGCGTGCCACGGCGTCGCGGAGCTGCGGCGCGGCGAAACCGGTGTTGAGGAACAGCACCGACGCGCCGGTCCGGGCCGCCGCCGACATCGCCTCCAGCAGCCCGCGATGGTTGCGGCACAGGATCCCGACCGTGCCGCCGGCGCCGACGCCCCGGGCGCGCCAGGCGTTGGCGAGGGCGTTGCAGCGCCGGTCGAGCTCGCCGAACGTCAGCGGCCCCCGCTCGTCCACCAGGCCGGTGCGGCCGGGGAAGCGGTGGGCGGGCAGCGCCGTGGCGGCGCCGAGCGGCCCGTAGGCGCGCAGCGCCCGGACCGTCGCCGGCAGCGCCCGCGGCGGCACCGGGCCGATCATCCCCGCCTTGACGGCCGCCCGCAGCCCGTTGAGCTCGGCGGAGATCCGGGTGAGCGTGACCATGCCGGAAGCGTAGTGAGTGCGCGGGCCCCGGCGGGGGCGCGGCTCGCGATGTAGACAAAGAGCCCTCGTCGCGGCTGTCATGTCTGCGAGGCGTGAACGTACGCCATACGTGGCAAGAAGATTCTGAGATGTGGACAAGGAGGTCCCGGTGGCCGTGCTGCGCAGTTATGTGTCGGGTTCGTGGCGTTCTCCAGAGGACGAGGGGGCGCCGTTGCGCGACGCCGTCACCGGGGAGGAGGTGGCCCGGGTCTCCTCGGCGGGGATCGACATGGGCGCCGCCCTCGATCATGGGCGGAGGGTCGGCGGCCCGGTGCTGAGGGAGCTGACGTTCCACCAGCGGGCCGCCCTGTTGAAGGCGCTGGCGTCGCATCTGAGGGAGCATCGCGAGGAGCTGTACGGGCTGTCGGCGCGGACGGGAGCCACGCTGAACGACTCCAGGTTCGACGTGGACGGCGGCATCGGCGTGCTGTTCGGCTATGCGAGCAAGGGCAAACGCGAACTGCCGAACGAGAGGTTCTTGGTCGAGGGCCAGGTCGAGCCGCTGGGCAAGGGCGGCACGTTCGTCGGGCAGCACCTGTGCACGCCGTCCCGGGGCGTCGCCGTGCAGATCAACGCGTTCAACTTCCCGGTGTGGGGGCCGCTGGAGAAGCTCGCGCCCGCGTTCCTCGCCGGCGTCCCGAGCCTGATCAAACCGGCGAGCCAGACCGCCTACCTGACGGCCCGGCTGGTGGAGCTGATCGTCGAGTCGGGCATCCTGCCGGAGGGCGCGGTGCAGATGGTGTGCGGCGAGCCCCGCGACCTGCTCGACCACCTCACCGAGCAGGACATCGTGGCCTTCACCGGGTCGGCGTCGACCGCCCGGCTGCTGCGCACCCATCCCGCGATCGTCGGCAACGCCGTCCGGTTCAACGCCGAGGCCGACTCGCTGAACTGCTCGATCCTCGGCCCGGACGCCGCGCCCGGCACGCGGGAGTTCGACCTGTACGTCAAGCAGCTGGTCGCGGAGATGACCGTCAAGGCCGGGCAGAAGTGCACCGCGATCCGCCGCGCTCTGGTGCCCGCCTCGCTGGTCGACGACGTTGCCGAGGCCACGCGCGAGCGGCTGTCCAAGGTGACCGTCGGCGACCCGTCCGACCCGCAGGTGCGGATGGGCGCCCTCGCCGGGCTCGACCAGCGCGAGGAGGTCCGCCGCTCGCTCAAGGCCCTGATGGACGCCGGCCGCGCCGTGTTCGGCGACCCGATGCGCGTCGAGGTGGTCGGCGCCGACGCCGAGCGCGGCGCGTTCATGTCGCCGATCCTGCTGCGCGCCGACGACCCCGGCCGCGCCGAGCCCCATGAGGTGGAGGCGTTCGGGCCGGTCAGCACGCTGATGCCGTACGAGGACGCGGGGCAGGCGGTCGAGCTGGCCGCGCGCGGCCGCGGTAGCCTCGTCGGGTCGGTGGTCACCGCCGACCGGGACTTCGCGCGCCGGATCGTGTTCGGCGCCGCGCCGTGGCACGGGCGGCTGCTCGTGCTGAACGCCGAGGACGCCGAGGAGTCCACGGGCCACGGGTCCCCGCTGCCCGCCCTCGTCCACGGCGGTCCCGGGCGGGCCGGGGGCGGCGAGGAGATGGGCGGCGTCCGCGGGGTCGTCCACCACATGCGGCGCACCGCCGTCCAGGCCGGGCCCGCCATGCTCACCGGGCTGACCGGGCGCTGGGTGCCCGGCACCGACCGCACCGTCACCGACGAGCACCCGTTCCGCAAGTACCTGGAGGACCTGCGCGTCGGCGACACCGCCGTCGGCGGCCCGCGCGAGGTCACCCTCGCCGACGTGGATCACTTCGCCGAGTTCACCGGCGACACCTTCTACGCCCACATGGACGAGGAGGCCGCCAAGGCCAACCCGTTCTTCGGCGGCCGGGTCGCGCACGGCTACCTGGTCGTGTCGTTCGCGGCGGGCCTGTTCGTCGACCCCGACCCCGGTCCCGTCCTCGCCAACTACGGCCTGGAGAACCTGCGGTTCCTCACCCCGGTCAACCCCGGCGACGAGCTCACGGTGACGCTGACCGCCAAGCAGATCTCGCCGCGCGAGGGAGCCGACTACGGCGAGGTCCGCTGGGACACCGACGTCACCAACCAAGACGGCGCGTCCGTCGCGAAATACGACGTGCTGACGCTCGTGGCGAAGCGGCCGGCGCACGACTAGGGCGCGGGATGATCAGCCCCCTGCACATCCAGACGGTGCGCGAGGTCGTGCGGACCGGGTCGTTCGCCGACGCGGCCCGCAACCTCGGCTACACCGCGTCCGCGGTCTCGCAGCAGATCGCGGCGCTGGAGCGCGCCTGCGGCCTGGTGCTCTTCGAGCGCCGGGCGCGCAGCGTGCGCCCCACCAGCGCCGCGTTCCTGCTGGTCAGCAGGGGCAACGACGTGCTGTCGGCGCTGGACACGCTGGAGCGCGAGCTGCGCACCGTCGCCAGCGGCGAGCGCGGCGCGCTCCAGCTCGGCAGCTTCCCGACCGCCAGCGCCCGCATCCTGCCGCGGGTGCTGGCCGAGCTGGCCCGGGTGCGGCCGGGCATCGAGATCAAGCTGTCGGAGGGCGAGCCGGACGAACTGCTGCCCGAGCTGCTCGACGGCGACCTCGACCTCCAGCTCGTCTACCGCTACGACATGTTCCCGCGCAGCTGGCCGGCCCAGATCGTCGAGACGCCGGTGATGGACGAGAACCTGGTGCTGTGCGTGCCCGTCGACCATCCGCTGGCGGGCGGCCGCACCGTCCGGCTGCGGGAGCTGCGGTCGGAGACGTGGATCGCGAGCCGGCCGGACAGCTCGGGCGCGCAGGCGCTGCTGCGGCTGTGCGGCACGGCCGGGTTCACGCCGAACATCGCGTTCCGCAGCAACGACTACGCGGTGGTGTGCGGGCTGGTCGCCTGCGGGCTCGGCATCGCGCTCGTCCCGGCGCTCGGCTGCGTGCCCGGCCCGGGCCTGCGGACGCTGCGGCTCAGCCGCCGCACCCCGCGCCGGCACGTGACCGTCCTGCGCCGCACCACCAACACCAACCCGCTGGTCAAGGACGCCATGCGCGGCCTGACGGAGATCGCGCGCGGCGTCGAGGCCGAGATCGGCGGCGCCACCGGTCCCTGAGCCCCGCACCGCCTCTCAGGCCGCCGACGTCGCGGTCGCCGCGACCTGCGCCTGGCGCGACGTCCGCTCCTCCTCCGCCAGCCGCTGCAACAGCCGCTGCCCCTGCCGGGCGCTCAGATTCAGCCGGCGGCCCAGCTCGGCACCGCTGATACCGGGATGACGGGCACGGATCTGCCGGGCCCGGGCCTCGGTGTCACCGCCCGCGGCGCCCCTGCCGACGGCGGAGACCTCACCGTGCCGGGGACCGGCGGCCGAGGTGGCGGCGGCCCGCCGTCCGGGGGTGCTCCCGCGACGCGCCGTCGCACGGTCGGCGGGCGTGGCGGCGACGCGCCCTGCCGCCTTGCCGCCGGTGCCGCGGGCAGGCGGGGGAGCGGCCGCCCCTGGCACGTCGCCGTCGGACGACTCGGGGCCGCCTTCGGTTTCGGAACGGGCGACCAGCGCGGCCACCCGCGCGAACGCCTCCTCCAGATACACCCCGTCACTCAGCATCCACACCAGGTCCGCCGGCGCCGCGTTCCGCCAGCCCGCGCCGTACCGCGCCGCCAGCAGCGTCACCGCGTGCAGCCGCTGCTGCTCGGTCCGCAGCGCCTCGGCGTAGCTGGTGACCTGCCAGCGGATCATCCGCCGCCACAGCCGGAACGACGACACCGGCGCCACCGCCCACCGGGCCGCCGGGATCCCCTCGCGCACCCGTCCCGACGCGAGCCCCACCCGGCGCCGCACCGCATGCCGCAGGCCCTCGACGAAGGTGATGAACAACGCGGGCATGGCCGCGTGCATCACGATCCCCGTCGCATCGCCGTGCGCCGCCGAAACGTTCAGCCACACCGTGGCGCCGGTGAAGCCCAGCGCGCTCCACCGCAGCATCGGCATCGGCATCGACAGCCACTCCATCAGCAGCGCCGCGGTCAGCAGCGCCAGGATGCCGAGATCGACACCGACCGGCACGATCCACGCCTGGGCCCCGAACCACGGCTCGGCCAGATCGCGCACCGAATCAAAGGATCCCCAGCCGCCCAGCCCGGCCAGACCGGTGCACAGTAAGCCGGCAAGACCGGCCACGACACGTTGCGGCCAAGTGAGCGGGGGAGAAGCGTGGGGAGCCGTCACGCTGACACTCATCGCGCGTCCTTCCAATGCCGAGAAGTCGCCGGGCGCCTCGGGCGGAGACGCCGGGACGCCACATGATCAGAGACGCTCAGGGGAGTGTCGCAGAATCGTCCGCCGAACGCCCCCGTCTCCATCAGAAAGAACCGGGGCCGCGCGGCGCAAACGATCATGAACCCGTTTCCGGGGACGGCGGCGTTAGACCAGGTTGTGCACCTGTATCGCGCTCATCGGCCGCAGCGCCCCGCCGGTCCCGAGGACGGGGACGGGGAACTCGTCGCCGCGGTCGCGGCCGGGCAGGTCGAGGCGTTGAGGATCCTGCACGCCCGGCACGCGCCATGGCTGCGGGCCCGCCTGGCCAGGCGCTGCGCCGATTCCGACCTCGTCGACGACGCCGTCCAGGACACCTTCCTGGCGGTCTGGCGGGGCGCGAAGCGGTTCGACGCCGGGCGCGGCGAAGTGGCCGCCTGGATCTGGACGATCGGGATCCGGCGGCTGATCTCCCGGCTGCGGGTCAGGCGGGTGCCCAGCGTCGAACTGGAGGAGAACGACGCGGTCATCGAGTCGGCTGAGGACCTGGTCCTGCTGGGCGTCGAGCACGGCGACGTGGGCTCGGCCATCGCCAGGCTGTCGCCCGAGCTGCGGGCGGTCGTCCAGGCCACCGTGCTCGACGGGCTCACCACCAGGGAGGCCGCCCGCCTCCTCGGGATCCCCGTGGGAACCGTCAAGACCCGCGCGATGCGGGCCCGCGCCCAGCTGAGGGAGTTGCTGACATGACCACCTGGCATGTCCCGGCCGACCTTCTCGACCGGTTCCTCGAAGGCGGGCTGCCGCCGGCGCAGGTGATGTCCGTCGAGGCGCACCTGACCGGTTGCGGCCGCTGCCGGGCGCTCGTGCCGGCCGACGAGGAGTGGCTCGCCCGGTCCTGGGACCGGATCGAGGCCGCCGTGGACCGTCCGCCGCTCGGGGAAAGGCTGCTGGCCGGGGCCGGGACGCCGCCGCATCTCGCCCGGCTGCTGCTGGCCACTCCGGGACTGAGCCGCGCCTGGCTGCTGTCCCTGCTCGGGGTCCTGTGCTTCGGGGTCGGGGCCGCGCACCTGACCGGCGGCGACCCCAGGGTGCTGCTGGTCTTCCTGGCGGTCGCGCCGGTCATGCCGCTGGCGGGCATCGCGCTGGCGTACGGCCCGGCGGCCGATCCCGCCTACGAGACGCACGCGGCGACGCCGCTGGCCGGGGCGCGGCTGCTGCTGTTGCGGGCCGGCGCGGTCCTCACGATCGCGGTCGCGCTGACCGGGGCCGCCGCCCCGCTGCTGCCGGAACCGGCGGGGCCGAGCGCCGCCTGGCTCCTGCCCTCGCTGGCGCTGACCCTGGCCTGCATGGTCCTGAGCACCAGGCTTCCGCTCGCCGCGGCGGCGGGCGGCCTGTCGGCCCTCTGGGTCGCGGCCGTCCTGTCCACCCAGCAGCTCGACCGGTTCCTGCTCTTCCACGGCGCGGCGCAGGCCGCGTACGGCGCGGCCCTGCCGGTGCTCCTGCTGCTCTTGTACGCCAGGCGCCGGCGCCTGGACCCCGTCCCCTGACCTCCCCGTCCCATACCGGCAAGGAGCGCCCCTTGGTGTCCACTGTTGTGGTGCGCGGGCTGAGCAAACGCTACGGCTCGCGGACCGTGCTCGACCGTCTCGACCTGTCGCTCGGCACCGGCGTCACCGGCCTGCTCGGCCCGAACGGCGCGGGCAAGACGACCCTTCTGCGCTGCCTGGCGACCACCCTCGCCCCCGACGCGGGAGCCATCCGCGCCCTGGGGCTGGACCCGGCCGTCCGCGACCAGCGCACCAGGCTCCGCGCGAGCCTCGGCTACCTGCCGCAGGATCCCGGCTTCATCCCCCACTTCACCGCGTTCGACCTGGTGGACTATGTCGCGATCCTCAAGGAGCTGAAGGACAGGCGCGCCAGGCACCGCGAGGTCCGCCGCGTCCTGGCGGAGGTCGGGCTCGCCGACCGCGCCGGGACCAAGGTGCGCAGGCTCTCGGGCGGGATGCGGCAGCGGCTCGCGCTGGCGCAGGCGCTGCTCGGGTCGCCGCGGATCCTGATCCTCGACGAGCCGACCGTCGGCCTCGACCCCGAGCAGCGGATGCGGTTCCGCTCCCTGATCTCGGGCCTGGGCGAGGACCGGACCGTGCTCCTGTCCACCCACCAGACCGAGGACGTCGCCGCACTGTGCGAACGGGTCGTGGTGATGAGCGACGGCCGGCGCGTGTTCGACGGCACGCCCGCCGGCCTGGCCGCGTCGGCGTCCGGCCAGGTCTGGCTGGTGGGCGACCGGCCGGGCGGCGGCCTGTTCTGGCGCACGGCCGAGGGCAGGTTCCGCGTGCTGGGCGGGGAGCCCGTGCCCGGCGCGGTCGCCGTCGAGCCGTCGGTCGAGGACGGCTACCTGCTGCGACTCGGCAAGCCCGCCGCATGACCGCTCACCGCACCGGCCCCAGGGACGCGGTCCCGACGGCCCTCTTCCTCGTCGAGTTCGGACGCCTGCTCAGGAACCCCTTCCTGTGGGGCATAGCCGCCCTGGCGCTCGCCCTGCGCCTGCTGGCCGTCTGGAGCTGGGCGCCCGACATGTCCGTGGAGCCGATCGAACTCGGCGCCCACGGCCTCCTGGGCCGCCGGAGGAGTACTGCTCGCCGTCAACCTGGCCGCCTCGCGCGACGCCAGGCACGGGATGCCCGAGACATTGGACGCTCTGCCGCGGCGGGCCGAGGACAGGACCCGCGCGGTCACGCTGGCGGGACGGCCGCGGGCTGCCTGCCCGCGGTCGTGTTCACGGGCGCCTACCTGGCGGTCCGCTACACCCAGGGACCCGTCGCCGGGCGCCCGGACCCCTTCGAGGTGCTGGCCGTCGTCGCCGCCACCGCCCCTGGCCGCCGCGCTCGGCGCGGCGCTGGCCCGCTGGCTGCCCTCGCTCATCGCCGGACCGGTCATCGTCTTCGTCCTCGCCCTGGTCGTCCAGCTCAACCGGACCCACGGCGGCTTCGGCGGCTGGTACCTGCCGCTGAACCTCTACCAGCGGGCCGACTGGGCCGGCCGCCCCTCGGGAGGCCACCTGGTCTACCTGCTGGCCGGGACCGTCCTCGCCGCACAGATCGCCCTCCTGCGGCACCGCAGGCGACCACTCCGCCTCACCGCGGCTCTCGCCGCCCTGACCGTCACGATCACCGCGGGAGCCGTCACCACCGGCCAGGCGACCGACGTCTACCGCACCTCCCTGAGCGCGGACCCGGTCACGGCCTCCGCCGCCACGACGGCCCGCATGCGCGACCGCTACTTCGGTCCCGGCGCGCGGCGCTGCCAGACCCGCGAAGCGGTGACCTACTGCGCCTACCCGGGCTACACATCCTGGATTCCGCTCTGGGCCGACGCCGTGACCCCGATCGCCGCCGCGCTCCCACCGGCCGCTCGCACGCGCCTGCCCGCCGTCACCCAGATCAGCGACACGTGGATGCGCCCCGGCGACCTGACCGATCCCGCCACGGCCGTCACCGGCCTGGCCTGGGACCGCGGCGGGGACCACCGCCTGATGCTCGCGGCAGAGGTCGTACGGAGAGTCCTCGGCCGCACCGGGTCCGCCTGCACGGACGCCCGGGGCCAGGGCTGGGCCGTCGTCGGACTGTGGTTGCTCGGCCATCTCGGCCGGGTGCCCCCGCCCGCGCCGATCGCCATACGGCTCGCGGGCAACACCACCTCGGGGCCCGTCACCACCACCGGCCTCCCGACGCCGCTGGGCGCCGCCTACGGCCCCGCCGAAATCCACTACGCCCGGCGGCTGCTCGCCGACCCCGCCGCGGGCCGACGCGTCCGGGAACACTGGAACGCCCTGCTCACCGCCCCGCTTCCGTCCGCCCTGCGCCTGCTCGGCTTCACCTCCGACGTCCCCGCCGACCGGCCGCGGGGGACGCCGTGCGCCTGATCCCGCCGCTGGCCCGCGCGATCGACTGGACTCCGCTGTGCGCCGTCGCCCTGACGATGACCACGGTCGCGGCGATCGCCTCGCCCGACCCGGGCGTGCTGCTGCTGGTCCTGCGCATGACGGCCGTCCTGCTGGGGTCGGCCGCCGCCTTCGCCCTCGTCGACCCGATTGCCGCGAGCACCGCCGCCGTGCCCGTCCCCCGCTGGATCAGGCAGTGGCTCAGATGCCTGCTCGCCCTCGCCGCCGCTGCCGCCGCCTGGTCGCCGGTCTTCACGGTCGCCTCCACCCGGTCGACGGCGCCGCTGCCGCTTCCCGGCCTGGCGGTCGAAGCCGCCACCTGCGTGGCGGTGGCCCTCACCGGTTCCGCGCTGGCCGTGCGGAGGCTCCCGGGCACAGCGGCGGCCCTCGCGGGCCTGCTCACCCAGATCACCCTCATCGCCTGCACTCTGGCCCTGCCCACAGCCCTCCAGCCATGGCCCGGCGTCGGCGACCCGCACTGGACCCCGGCCCACCAAGGCTGGGCCGTCGCGCTGCCGTGCGTCCTCGCCCTCCTCGCCCGAGCCAACACCGACCCGACAGGCCGACGCCCCACCCACCACCCACCCGGGACGACCGGCAGCGCCGAGGGTTTCTCAGGTTGAGACTTACGCAAGCTCCTGGTCATCCTGCCGCCGGGCTCAACCGACGTCCGGCGGGCGCGCCCGGTAGCAGCGCAGCCACATCTCGACGCCGATGTCGACGATCTCACCGGCCTCCGCGTCGCCCAGCCGCCGCCTCCCGTACCGGGTACGGGTCAGCGCCTCGATGATCACGACCAGGATCAGCTGGTGCGCCGCGAGCGCGGGATCGCAGACCTCCAGCACGCCCCGCTCCACCTGGCGCGCGATGGCCTGGCCGAGCACCCGCTCCAGGGCGACACCGGGCTGCCTCCACTCGTCGAGCAGCCACGGGTGCCGGTCGGACTCGGCGATGAGACGAGCGCGACGAATTCAAGACCGTCCAGTAGACGACCGGATATGAGAATCGCCGCCCGGCGCCCGCTCGGCCGACGTTCGCGCAGGTCGTGTCGTCTCAGAACCCGCGCCCGTTTCGTTGGCGCGTGATGGGACGCCGGGCGGAGCGGCGTCCGGATGTGGGCAGATCGCCGCTGCGGGAGGCGAGCCGCAGGCATGGGTCCGTACGTTCGGCTCGTGGGTGAGGGAGCGGTAGGCGGCGCCGGTGGTGGTTCGGGCAGGCGTACCGAGGTGGAGCGGGCGCGTGTCGGACGGCCGCCGGCCGGCGGTGAGCGGCGGCCGTCGGTAAGGGTGCTGCCGTGGTGGGCCTACACCGTGGGCGCAACCGTCATCGCCGCGTTGACCGGGGTGGCGATCTGGTTCCTGCTCGGCGAGGCCGGCGGCGACGCCAAGCTGCGGATCGAGGCGATCCGTACCGGCCTGACCGTCGGCCTGGGCGCCGGTGGCGCGTTCGCGCTGGTCATCAACGCCCGCCGCCAGTGGTTGCAGGAACGCGCCCACAACCACCAAGAACAGGTGGACGCGCTCGCTCACGCTCACCAGGAGCGGTTGCACGCCCACCAGGAGCAGCGCGCCGAGGCCGCTGACCGCGACGCGGCCGAACGCCGGATCACCGAGCTGTACAACGCCGCCGCCGAGCAGCTGGGCTCCGACAAGGCCCCGGTCCGCCTGACCGCGCTGTACACCCTGGAGCGCTTGGCCAACGACAACCCGGCGCACCGGCAGACCATCGTCAACATCATCTGCGCGTATCTGCGGATGCCCTACACCCCACCGGTCGCGCCCGGCCCGGAGGAGGAGCACCGCGAGCGCGCTCGCCGCAACGCCGCCCGCTTCCGCGCGGCCCGCGCCGGCCAGCCCGCTCCCGCCGAACCCGCAGGGCCGCCCGTACCCGACCCGCACGAGGAACACCAGGTCCGCCTCACCGCCCAGCGCCTCCTGCACACCCACCTGCGCCCCGACACCGATGTGCACTGGGCGGGCATCTCCCTGGACCTGACCGGCGCCACCCTCACCGACTTCACCCTGACCGGCTGCCACCTGCACACCGCCGACTTCACCCACGCCGCCTTCACCGGGGACGCCGGGTTCGGCGAAGCGTGTTTCGCCGGGGATGCCTGGTTCGGTGAGGCGTCCTTCGCTCGGGGCGCCAGATTCGGCGAGGCGTCCTTCTCCAGGGACGCCAGGTTCGACGAGGCGTGTTTCGCCGGGGATGCCTGGTTCGGTGAGGCGTCCTTCGCTCGGGGCGCCAGATTCGACGGGGCGCTCTTCGCCGGAGACGCCTGGTTCGGCAAGGCGTCTTTCGCTCGGGACGCCTGGTTCGGCGAGGCATCCTTCGCCCGGGACGCCTGGTTCGGCAAGGCGACCTTCGCCGGGGACGCCTGGTTCGAGGTGGCCTCCTTCGCCCGGAGCGCCAGGTTCGGCGGCGCGACCTTCTCCGGAGACGCCAGGTTCGGCGGGGCGGCCTTCTCCGGAGACGCCAGGTTCGGCGGGACGTTCTTCGCCGGGGACGCCTGGTTCGGCAGGGCGGCCTTCGCCGGGGACACCGGGTTCGGCAGGGCGACCTTCTCCGGGGACGCCAGATTCGGCAGGGCGACCTTCTCCGGAGATGCCAGATTCGGTGAGGTGACCTTCTCCAGGGACGCCAGATTCGACGGGGTGACCTTCTCCAGGGACGTCAGATTCGATGGCGCGTCCTTCTCCTGGCCCGCCTGGTTCGGCGGGGTCTTCTTTGCCGGGGACGCCCGGTTCGGCAGAGCGTCCTTCCCGCATGGGGTCGAGTTCGAGGCGGCGAGGGTGGCGGATGTCGGATCGGCGCACCTGATCCCGGACGGGTGGCGGATCGAACCCACCGAGGGCGGCGAGGGCCGTTTCGTGCGGGAGACCGCTCAGCCGTCGTCCAGTACCTGACGGCCTCAGATGCTCGGGTGAGCGGTCAGTGCGGCAGGCGGCCCTTGAGGTCCATCGCTGCGCGGACGCGTCGCTGCGCCAGCGCGAGCGCGGCCTGGTGCGTGGTCGTCCCCTGGGCGCGGGCGGCGGTGAGGACGGTCGCGGTGTTCTCGCGCAGCTTGGCCGAGACCGCGGAGAAGACGGCTTCCGGCTCCGGACGGAACGCCGAGTAGCGGGCGTCCATCGCGAAGCCCGCCGCGACGACGCCGCCGGCGTTCGCGACGAAGTCGGGCACCACCGTGACGCCGCGCGCGGCGAGCACCCGCTGCGCCGCCGGGCCGGTCGGCAGGTTCGCGCCCTCGACGACGATCCGCGCCCGCAGCCGGGACGCGACGTCCTCGCCGATGACGTCCTGCAGCGCGGCCGGGACGAGGACGTCGGCGGGGACGAGCAGCTCGGCGCCGACGTCCAGCAGCGGCCCGCCGTACTCCTTCACCGCGGCGTCGCCCGCCTCGGCACGCAGCGCGAGCAGCCGGTCCACGTCCAGGCCGTCCGGGTCGTGCAGGGCGCCGTGCACCGTGGAGACCGCGACGACGGTCGCGCCCAGCTCGGCGAGGCGCCGCGCGGCGGCGTGCCCGACCGCCCCGAACCCCTGCACGGCGACGCGCGCCCCGGCGAGGGCGATCCCGGCGTGCCGCGCGGCGGCGTCGGCGGCCTCCGCGACCCCGTAGCCGGTGACGCCCAGCTCGTCGTACGGCATCCCGCCGAGCGCGTGGGGGGTGCCGACGGCGGCGCCTCGGTCGCCCAGCTCGTCCTGGACGATCGCCGCGTCCCGCTCGGTCAGCCCCATGTCGAGGCCCGCCACGTACCGTCGGGGGATCTCCTGGGACAGCGCCCGCACGAACGACCGCAGGATCGCCTCCCGGTCGGGTGACGCGGGGTCCGCCGCGATCCCGGCCTTGGCGCCGCCGAAGAACAGGTCCACGCCCGCCCACTTGTAGGTCATCACGCGGGCCAGGCGGGCGACCTCGGCGACGGTCACCGACGCGCTCATCCGCATGCCGCCCTTGCCCATCCCGCGGGCGGTGTTGTCGATGACCAGGACGCCCCGCATGCCCGTCCGGGAGTCGGAGACGCACACGACTCTTTCGGGGCCCCACTCGTCCATCAGCGCCAGCACGTCAGACACGGTTGTTCTCCGGGCGGAGGCGGTCGCCGGCCAGGCGGGCGGCGTCGAGCGGGGAGACGTCGGCGAACGGCTCCCGGCCCAGGTACAGGTCGCGGACGACCTCGCCCACGGCGGGCCCCTGGAGGAAGCCGTGGCCGGAGAAGCCCGTCGCGTACAGGAACCGGCTGATGTCCGGGGCCTCGCCGATGAGCGCGTTGTGGTCGGGCGTGACCTCGTACAGCCCGGCCCACCCGCCGGTCAGGCCGACGTCCAGCAGCCGGGGGGCGCGGGCCCCGATCGCTTCGGTGAGCCGGGGCAGCCACGCGTCCGAGCGCTCCAATGCGAACCCGGGTTCCTCGTCCGGGTCGGACATCCCGAGCATCAGGCCCTCGCCCTCGCCGTGGAAGTAGAACGACGTCGTGAAGTCGATCGTCATCGGCACCGGGCGCGGCAGGCCCGGCATCGGCTCGGTGAACACGATCTGCCGCCGCAGCGGCTCCACGGGCAGGTCGACCCCGGCCATCGCGCCGACCGCCGCCGACCAGGCCCCGGCCGCGCACACGACCGCCCGGGTCGCGATCCGGCCCCGGGACGTCCGGACCGCCGCGATCTCCCCGCCGCTCGCCTCGATGCCGAGGACCTCGGTGCGGGTGAGCAGCGCGGCGCCGTGCCGTCGGGCGCCGGTCGCGTAGCCGAGGACGACCGACTCCGGTGTGCAGTGCCCGTCGTCGGGGGAGAACGCGGCGGCCAGCAGCCCGTCCGGCTCGACCAGCGGAGACAGCCGGCGCGCCTCCGCCACCGAGATCATCCGGCTGGGCACGCCCAGCTCGTTCTGCAGGGCCACGCCCGCCTCGAACGCCGCGACGTCCTCGGGGCGCGAGAGCAGGAACAGGTATCCGACCTGGTGCAGGTCGATCTCCTGGCCCGGACGCGTCCCGAACCGGGCGAACGCCTCCAGGCTCCGCGCGCCGAGCCGGATGTTCACCTCGTCGGAGAACTGCGCCCGCACGCCGCCCGCGGCCTTGCACGTCGAGCCGGAGCCCAGCTCGTCCCGCTCCACCAGCACCACGCGCCGCACCCCGGCCTCGGCCAGGTGGAACGCGATGCTCGTCCCCATCACCCCGCCGCCGATGACGACGACCTCAGCGGACTCCACGGCGCCCCTCCTAGAGCCGGAAGCCGAGGTCGGGCTCGATCTCCAGGACGTCCATCTGGGCCTTCTGCAGCCGTCCCGAATGGTCCCAGTTCATCGACTGCCAGCGCGTGAACTGGTCCAGCACCCACATCCCCGACTGGCGGCCGCCGTTGCCGGAGCGGCCGTTCCCGCCGAACGGCAGGTGCGCCTCGGCGCCGGACGTGGAGTTGTTCACGCTCACCATCCCCGCCGAGATCCGCCGCCGGAACCGGAACACCTTCGCCGGGTCGGTCGTGTAGATCGACGCCGACAGGCCGTAGCCCGGCGCGTTGGCGAGCGCGATCGCCTCGTCCAGCGCCCGGTACGCGGTCACGCCGATGACCGGGCCGAACGTCTCGGCGCGGAAAAGCTCGTCGCCCGGGCCGACGCCGTCCACGATCACCGGGTGGTAGAACAGCCCGGCCTCCGGGTCGCCCGCGAACCCCGCGCGCGGGTTGGCGGCGGTGATCCGTCCCGTCCCGGACGAGCCGTGCGTCGTGTGGCCGGGCCCGATCCAGCCGAGGACCTTCTCGAAGCCGTCCGCGAACCGCTCGTTGATCAGCGGCCCGAACAGCACGTCGCCGGACGGGTCGCCGACCGGCGCGGCCCGCGCCGCCTCGTCCAGCAGCCGGACGAACTCCGCGTGCAGCGACTCGTGGACGATCGCCGTCCCGAGGGACGTGCAGCGCTGCCCGGCCGTCCCGAAGCCGGAGAACAGCGCGCCCTCGACGGCCAGGGGCAGGTCGGCGTCCTCGGTGACCACCATCGGGTTCTTGCCGCCGAGCTCCAGGCACGGTGTCTGCAGATGGCGGCCGCACAGCTCGCCGATCCGCGACCCGACCTCGGTGGAGCCGGTGAAGCCCACCTTGTCGACGAGCCCGGCGTCCAGCGCCTGCTCCAGGCCCCGGAACGTCTCCGTGCCGTCGGCGTACACCACGTTGAGGACGCCGTCCGGGACGCCCGCGTGCGCGAACAGCTCGTAGAACGCGTCGGCGCACGCCGCCGCGTACTCGGCGGGCTTCCACACCACGGCGTTCCCGCAGAGCAGGGCCGGGACGATGTACCAGGACGGCACCGCGACCGGGAAGTTCCCCGCCGTGACCACCGCGACGACCCCGACCGGGTCGCGGAACGTGAACAGCTGCTTGTCGGGCATCTCGGACGGGACGGTCTGCCCGTAGAGGCGCCGCCCCTCTCCGAGGAAGAACGCGCACGTGTCGGCGACCTCCTGGACCTCGCCGAGCGCCTCGGCGTACGGCTTGCCGACCTCCCGGGTGACGACGCGGGCCAGCGCCGCCTTGTTCGCCTCGACCAGGCGGCCGATCGCGGCGACGACCTGCCCCCGGACGGGCGGCGGCACGTCGCGCCAGGCGTCCTGGGCCTCGCGCGCGACCCGGCACGCCCCGGCGAGGTCCGCGGCCCCGGCCAGGGACACCTCGGCCACCACTTCGGCGGTGCGGGACGGATCGGTGGAACGGTACGTGCGCGGCCCCACCGGGATCCGGGCGCCGCCGATGACTGAGGAGAGCACCTTCTCAGCGTGAACGGCGCACCCGTCCCAGCCAAGATCGGACAGAGCACGGCTTCCTTACCGCGAGAAGAAGAGGTTTTTATTGCTGTACTTATTGCATTGCCCTCGGCGTCAGGCGCTAGCGCGCCTTCCTTCAACGGGCACTGCGGCGATCGCTGCATCGCTCCGACTCGCCCCAGGGGCTCGCTTCGCGATCAGGTTCTTGCTTCGCTCGAACCTGGCTTCGCACGCGATCGCAACGTCGAGGTTGTTGCCCCCTCAGGTAACTACCACCCGCTTACTGCAGTGCCCTCAGCGCCAGGCGCCGACACGCCCTCTTCCGACGAATGGATACTGCAGGCGATTGCGGTGTTGGGGTTGTCGACGTCTGGGGGAATGACCTGTTCTGCTTGTGGGGTGTCCATCTACCTCAGGAGGCTGCATGGCCGAGCCCGTCGACGTTCGCTTCTTGGAGACGGCCGCGTCCCTCTCGCCGTCGGGGCCGCCGCCCCCGGTCGGCCCGCTGAGCGACTTGCGCGCTCTGGAGCTGTTCGACGCCCAGCTCGGCAGCAGGCACCTGGATCTGGCCGCCCGCTGGCTGCGGTCGCGGGACCAGGGCTTCTACACGATCGGCTCGTCCGGCCATGAGGGCAACGCCGCCGTCGCCGCCGCGCTTCGCCCGGACGACCCGGCGCTGCTGCACTACAGGTCCGGCGCGTTCTTCCTGGAACGCGCCAGGCAGGTGCCCGGCCAGGACCCCCTCCGGGACGTGCTCCTCGGTCTGGTCGCCGCGGCGGAGGAGCCGATCGCGGGCGGGCGCCACAAGGTCTTCGGGAGCCGTCCGCTCAATGTGATCCCGCAGACCTCCACGATCGCCTCGCACCTTCCGCGCGCGCTTGGGGTCGCCTTCGCGATCGAACGCGCCGCGCGTCTCGGAGTGGAGGCGCCCTGGCCGCGCGACGCCGTGGCCGTGTGCAGCTTCGGGGACGCCTCGGCCAACCATTCCACCGCGACCGGCGCGATCAACGCGGCGGTGAACTGCGGGTACCAGGGTCTTCCGATGCCGCTGCTGCTGGTGTGCGAGGACAACGGCATCGGCATCAGCGTCCGGACGCCCGACGGCTGGATCCGCGCGGCGTACGGGTCCCGTCCCGGCCTGGCCTACTTCTCCGCGGACGGCTGCGACCTCGCCGACGCCTACGCCACGTCCGTCCGGGCGGCGGACTGGGTGCGCGAGCATCGCCGCCCCGCGTTCCTGCACCTGCGCACGGTCCGCCTGATGGGACACGCCGGTTCCGATGTCGAGTCGGCCTACCGGGCCCCCGCTGAGATCGCCTCCGACCTCGACGCCGACCCCCTCCTCGGCACCGCGCGGCTCCTGGTCGACCGGGGCGCGGCCACGGCCGAGGAGATCGTCCGGCTCTACGAGGCCAAGCGCGCCGACGTCATCGCCGCGGCGGCGAAGGTCATGGACGCGCCCCGCCTCGGCTCGGCGGCGGAGATCATGGCGCCGATCGCGCCCGCCGTCGCGTCGTTCGTGCCGTCGGCGGCGGGGGGTTCCGAGCCGGTGACCGTCGCGCAGGCGATCAACCGGGTCTTGGGCGAGCTGCTGGACGAGCGGCCCGGTCTGGTGGTGTTCGGGGAGGACGTCGCGCGCAAGGGCGGCGTGTACGGCGTCACGCGCGGGCTGATGAGGCGCGCGGGGGCGGCGCGGGTGTTCGACACCATCCTGGACGAGCAGTCGGTCCTGGGGCTCGCGCTAGGGCTGGGCCTTGCCGGGATGCTGCCCGTCCCGGAGATCCAGTACCTCGCTTACCTGCACAACGCCGCCGACCAGATCCGCGGGGAGGCGGCGACGCTGCCGTTCTTCTCGGCGGGGCAGTACCGCAACCCCATGGTGGTGCGCATTCCCGGTTACGCCTACCAGAAGGGGTTCGGCGGCCACTTCCACAACGACAACGCGGTGGCGGCTCTCCGGGACATCCCGGGCCTGGTCATCGCCTCACCGGCCCGTCCCGACGACGCGGCCGGGATGCTGCGCGCGTGTGTGGACGCCGCCGAGAACGAGGGACGGGTGTGCGTCGTCCTGGAGCCCATCGCGCTCTACCACACTCGGGATCTGCACGAGGACGGCGACGGCGGTTGGCTCGCGGCGCCGGGCGGTGAGCCGGTGCCGCTCGGGCGCGCGCGCACGTACGGCACCGGTACCGACGTCACGATCGTGACGTTCGCGAACGGCCTGCGGATGAGCCTGCGCGCGGCCCGCGCGCTGGAGGGCCGGGGGATCGGGTGCCGCGTGCTCGACCTGCGCTGGCTCGCGCCCCTGCCCGTCGCCGACCTGCTGCGCGAGGCCCGCGCGACCGGCGCCGTCCTGGTCGCCGACGAGACGCGCCGCACCGGCGGCGTCTCCGAGGCCGTGCTGACCGCCTTGGCCGACGGGGGATTCCGGGGTCGCGCGGCCCGCGTCACGAGCGAGGACAGCTTCATACCGCTCGGCGACGCCGCATACCACGTCCTGCTGGCGCGCTCCGCGATCGAAGACGCTGTCCTCGACCTGCTCGCGGGGCACACTGGACGAGGCTGACCCGGCGGGACCGGATCCGGACGCCCCGGAACCGCCCTGTCGCGCACGGTGTCGAACCGGAAGGCGTCGGAGCGAAAGGCGGTCCGCGATGGCGGTCGAGCCCCTGAGGCCGGACGACCCGGCCGCGATCGGCGGATACGAGCTCCTGGGGCGCGTCGGGGAGGGCGGCCAGGGCGTGGTCTACCTGGCGCGACCGGACGGCCCGGACGGCGAGCGGGTGGTGGTCAAGGTCCCCCACGCCCGGCCCGGCGAGGACGCGGTCGCGGACCTGTCGGAGATCACGCTCGTCCGGCGGGTCGCGCGGTTCTGCACGGCGCGGGTCCTGGACGCCGGGACGGACGCGGGCCGCCCCTACATCGTCAGCGAGTACATCGACGGGCCCACGCTGCGCAGCGTCGTGGAGGACGGCGGGCCCCTGAGCGGGGTCGAGCTGGAGCGCCTGGCGGTCGGGACGATGGTCGCGCTGGCGGCCACGCACGCGGCGAACGTCGTCCACCGCGACTTCACGCCCGGCAACGTGCTGCTCGCGGCGAACGGGCCGCGCGTCGTGGACTTCGGGGTCGCCAAGGCGCTCGGGCCGTCCGGACGGGGTGAGCCCGGCGTGTCGGGGACGCCCGCGTTCATGGCGCCCGAGCAGGCGGCGGGCGGCGAGGTCGGCACGGCGGCGGACGTGTTCGCCTGGGCCATCACGATGAGCTTCGCGGCGCTCGGGCCCCGGCTGTTCGGCGCGGACGGGCCGCGCAGCGCACTCGACCGGGTGCTGCGGCTGGAGCGGTACCCGCAGGACCTCCCGTCCTGGCTGGCCGAGATCGTCGCCCCGTGCCTGGCGGAGGACCCGGCGGAGCGCCCGACGGCGAGCGAGGTGCTGCTGCGCCTGCTCGGCTACGGCGGCGGGCCGGACCAGCGGGCCGGAGCGTTCTTCACGGCGGAGGACCACGAGGACGGTGAGGAGTGCGGCTCCACCCGGCGGGACTCCCAGCGGCGGTCCGGTTCCCCGCCGCGGGTCCGGGAGCCGCGCTCGCCGACCATCGGCCGGCAGGGGCCGGGCGCCGGTGAGCGGCATCCCGGGCCCGCCTCCGGACGCACGATGATCTCGGCGTGGCGGCGCCACCGGGTCCTGATGGTGGCCACGTCCCTCGCCCTGTCCGGCGCGCTGTCGGCCGCGATCGTGCTGTGGGTGCGGCGGCCCGGCCCGGAACCGGGGCGTCCGGCGGGCACGGCGGCGCCGGCCCCCGCGCGGCGGCTGACCGTCGGCTCGGCGAACTTCGCCGAGAGCGCCCTGCTCAGCGAGATCTACGCGCAGATCCTGGAGGCCAAGGGCCACACGGTCGTCCGCAGGCGCGGCATCGGCGCCCGGGAGGTCTACTACCCCCTCACCGAGAAGGGCGAGGTCGACGTCATGCCCGAGTACAACGGGGCCCTCGCCTCCTACCTCGGCGCACTGGACCTCGACGCGAAGTCGCCCGCGACGACGGAGTCGGTGAACGCCAAGGTCCGCGCGAAGCTCCCGAGCACGCTCCAGATCCTCGCCTCGGCCAAGGCGGAGGACAAGGACGCGCTCGCGGTGACGCAGCGGACGGCGGCGCGCTACGGGCTCGCCTCCCTCGCCGACCTGAAGGGCGTCTCGGACGAGTTCACCCTCGGCGGCACCATCGAGGTGCAGGCCCGGCACCAGGGGATGATCGGCCTCCGGGCCGTCTACGGGGCGGGGTTCAAGGAGTTCCAGCCCTTCCCGCAGACGGACTTCGACACGGTCGCCGCCCTGCTGGAGAAGGGGGCGCTCCAGGCGGCGATGATGTTCACCACCGACCCGAGGATCCGCGCCCACGGCTTCGTCGTGCTGAGCGACCCGAAGCACCTGTTCAGCGCCCAGAACGTCACTCCGCTGGTCAACCGCGCCAGGGTGGACGGGACCGCGAAGGCCGCGCTGGAGGCCGTCTCGGCCGAGCTGACCACGCAGGACCTGCTCGACATGAACGGGCGGGTCGTGGAGCACGGCGACAAGATGGAGGCCTTGGCCAAGGCGTGGCTCGTCCGGAACGGCCTGATCTGACCGGCGGCCCCTCCCTCACGGCGCGGGGTCGACGACCGGGTCGCCGCCGAGGTAGGCGGCCTTCACCCGGTCGTCCCGGGCGAGTTCGGCGGCCGGGCCGTCCAGGACGATGCGGCCGGTCTCCAGCACGTACGCCCGGTCGGCCAGGCGCAGGGTCTGGTGGGCGTTCTGCTCGACGATCAGGACGGTGGTGCCCTGGTCCCTGATCTCCCGGACGACGCGCAGCACCTGCTGGGCCGTGCGGGGGGCGAGGCCCATCGTGGGCTCGTCCAGCGCCAGCAGCCGGGGCCGCAGCATCAGCGCGCGGCCGATGGCGAGCATCTGCTGCTCGCCGCCCGACAGCAGCCCGGCTGCCTGGCCGCGCCGCTCCTCCAGGCGCGGGAACATCGCGTACACCTCCTCGCGGCGGGCGGCGACGGCGGCCCGGTCGCGGCGCTTGAGGTAGCCGCCGAGCAGCAGGTTCTCGGCGACGGTGAGCGCGGCGAAGACCCGCCGCCCCTCGGGGACGTGGCCGAACCCCGCCGCGACGATCTTGTGCGCGCCGAGGCGGGTGATGTCGCGGCCGTCCAGGACGACCTGGCCCGAGCGGGCGCGGTGCAGGCCGGTGACGGTGCGCAGCGCCGTGGTCTTGCCCGCGCCGTTGCTGCCGAGGAGCGCGACGATCTCGCCCTCGGCGACCTCGAACGAGACGCCCGACAGCGCCTCGACCTGCCCGTACCTGCTGTGCAGGCCGGTGACCCGCAGGAGCGGCGCCCGCGTCACCGCAGCACCACCGCGTCAAGGTCGGGCTCCGGATCGTCGGGGACGCCGAGGTAGGCGGCGATGACCCGCTGGTCCTCCTGGATCTCGGCCGGGAGCCCCTCGGCGATCGTCCGCCCGTGCTCCAGGACGGTCACCCGGTCGGAGATCGACATGACCAGCGCCACGTCGTGCTCGATCAGCACGACGGCGGTGCCGAGCGCGCTGATGGCGGCGATCAGCTCCATGAGCGCCCGCTTCTCGGTCGGGTTGGCGCCCGCGGCGGGCTCGTCCAGCAGCAGCACGCGGGGATCGCCCGCGAGGGCCCGCGCGATCTCCAGGCGGCGGCGGTCGCCGTAGGCCAGCCCGCCCGCGAGGCGGTCGGCGGCGCCCGCGAGCCCGGTGAAGTCCAGGCAGCGGCGGACGGCGTCCAGGTCGGCGCGGGCGAGCGGGCGCAGCAGGCCCCGGTCGCGGGCGAACCGCCCCATCAGGACGTTCTCGGCGACGGTCATCTCCTCGAACAGCCGGATGCTCTGGAACGTGCGCGCCAGCCCGGCGGCGGCGACGCGGTGCGGGGCGAGCCCGCGCACGTTCCGCCCGGCGAGGACGATCGTCCCGGCGGACGGGGCGATCATCCCGGTGACGCAGTTGAACGCGGTGGTCTTGCCCGCGCCGTTCGGGCCGATCACGCTCACCACCTGGCCCGCGTCCGCGCGGAGCCGCAGGTCCTCGACGGCCGTGACGCCGCCGAACCTGCGCGTCAGCCCGCCGACCTCCAGCAGCGAGCCCTCGGCGGCCGGCACCGGGGGACCGGCGGACGGGGGACCGGCGCCGGCCTCGGCGGGCAGCCCGAGCCGGCGGGGG